>NZ_JACOMP010000235.1:0-4293 GCF_014466085.1 Thermosynechococcus sp. OHK43 | reverse complement strand
GGGCAACACCGAGTCGAGTTTCCAAATTCTGGCGATCGGTTTCCAGTTGAGGATTGCGATCGTTGCGGATAAAGCCAATTTTCGTTCCTGCTTTCAGGAGCTCGCCGGGGCGCAGCGGTTGCAGGGTTAATGTACCAGGAATTCTGGCATAGAGCGTAATCACTGTGCCATTGAGGTAGCCGACGCGGCGGACCACATTCCGGTGTCGCCACCAGAGGAGATACACAGCTAGGCCAATCAGGGTGATGCCAAGACCTATACGAACGATACGAAAAATGCGGCGTCGTTCGTTAGTGGGTGGGGGTTTGGTGGCAACTGAACTGGAAGATAAGGTATTCATATTCGCTCTCTCCACTTTCACAACTCAGCCAACTCAGCCATCTAATCAACGGCAAGCCCGTGCTCCTTTGCCCCGTTTTTGGCCCGTTGAGAATTGTCTCTACAGGCCACAGGATTTCATCAATAAAATCCTCCCCTGCAACCTAGGTCAGAGCCGTCATTGCCTGACCCGTGGACGTTATATTTATGGCGGTAATATCCCTTCCCTATTCAATCGTAGAAGTCTAGTCGTCGCCTCAGTACAACCGTAAACTACACCCGAAAGGGAAGGGCGAGGATCAGGAACGAGATGCGCGCTTTGATATGGTAGTCATCAAGCAGTTGAGGAATATCATCAAGCAGTTGAGGAATAGAGTTGGCGGTAAACTTCCATGAGGGCGATCGCCACCGATGCCGAGAGGTTCAGACTGCGGACAGCAGGCTGCCACATGGGAATTTTGAGGAAGGCATCGCAGCTGGCTAAAACATCAGCAGGAATACCATCGGGTTCACTGCCGAAGACCAGCCAATCGCTCTCAGTGAAGGTGAAGTCCCAGTAAATCTGCTGGGCGGCAGGTTCAAAGGCAATTAAGCGGCCGTGGCGGTGGGCTGTTTTCAGAAATGTTGCCCAGTCGGGGTGGCAATACAAGGTGACGTAGGGCCAATAGTCTAGACCGGCGCGCTTGAGGTAGCGATCGCTGAGTTCAAACCCTAAGGGTTCAATCAGGTGCAGCGGTGTCTGGGTGGCAGCACAGGTGCGGGCAATATTACCGGTATTGGGGGGAATTTGGGGATGGACAAGCACCACAGCAGGCATGGCATTGAGCAAGTGGCAACTAGAGACTTAATCCGTCGTTGCCCGACCACCGGGGGTTAAGCCCCGCCGTCCCTCTTCGCGGGCATAGGTTAAAAAGCGCTGCAGATGCTCTAAATGCTCAGAAGGGGGTAGGGCTGCCAATTGGGCGATCGCCTGGGCAAGGGGCAACTCCCGGCGATAAAGAATGCGAAAGGCTTCCTTGAGGTCGCGCATTTCTGCCTCTGTAACACCTGCCCGCCGCAGTCCCACCTGATTGAGAGCACGAACCCGTGCCGGATGACCTTCCACCAGCATATAGGGAGGCACATCCCGATCCACCCGTGCCATGGCTCCCACCATCGCCAAGCGACCAATATGGACAAACTGGTGAATACCCACCATACCCCCAATGCGCGCCTTTGATTCAATGCAAACATGGCCAGCGATCGAGGCGGCATTCGTAATCACCACCTGATCCTCAATCACGCAATCATGGGCTACATGAACATAGGCCAGGAGTAGATTGTGGTTACCAATAATTGTGGCATCCCCTTCACCATTGGCGCGGTTAATGGTCACGAACTCGCGAATCGTGTTGTAATCACCAATGCGCAGGGCACTATTGGCACCCGTATATTTTTGATCCTGAGAGGCAGTGCCGATGATCGCTCCCGGAAAGATACGATTGCCTACCCCCACCTCCGTTGGCCCTTCAATAATCACATGGGCACCAATTTCCGTATGGGCGCCGACGCGCACCTGTTCACCAATCACAGCATAAGGACCGACTCGAACTGTGGGATGCAGTTCAGCACTGGGATGAATGACAGCAGTAGGATGGATCAGTGTTTGCATCATTGATTGTGACTAGTCCACCAGCGAGAACATCATCTCGCCCTCACAGACCAATTGACCGTTCACCTCAGCCCGTCCTTGCATTTTGCCGATGCGCTGTTGTTTGACAACAAGAAGCTCTGCCCGCAGAATCAACTGATCTCCGGGGACGACTGGACGGCGAAAGCGCACCTTATCAATGCCCGCAAACACAGAAAGTTTATCCTTTGCCCAGTTCATCTGCATCAGCACAACCCCGCCCACTTGGGCAAGGGCTTCCACAATGAGCACCCCCGGCATGATGGGGCGACCCGGAAAGTGCCCTTGAAAAAAGGGTTCGTTGATTGTGACGTTTTTCAGCCCCACAGCATACTTTTCTGGCACGTAGTCAATGATCCGATCCACCAGCAAAAAGGGGTAGCGGTGGGGGAGCAACTGCTGTAGCTCAGTGACCGTCAGCACAGTGGTTGGTGGGGAATCAGTCAACGTTGGCATAGGGATCGGTGTCGGCTGCAAATTAAAGATATAACCAAATCATAGGGGAGAATGGCTGCCCCTAAACCCTCTGGTGGGCGATCGCCCGGGCCAATTGGGTATGCAGATGATGACTGGCGCGATAGGCCACATAATGGGCGATCGGGGGTGTCCCAAGGAGGGCTAAATCTCCCCAGAGATCGAGTAACTTGTGGCGAACAGGTTCATCGGCAAAGCGTAACGGCGGGTTGATCCAACCACTGGCACTGCACACAAGGGCATTCTCTAAACTGCCCCCTTGAATCAGACCTTGGCTGCGCAGATAGTCCACTTGTTCAGCAAAACCAAAGGTGCGAGCGGGAGCGACCTCCGCTGCTAGTTCTGAGGGCGTAAAACTACACCACTGCCGACCAATCGCCCCATAGGAAAAGTCAATGCCATAGGTGAGGCGCAGCTCAGGAGCAGGAATAGCACTGACAAAGGCGTCTCCTTCGTAAATGGTGACAGGTTCCTTTAAGATGACTGCTGGCCGAGGGGCCTCCTGAGGGACAACACCTACCCTCTGAATGCCTTCTAGCCAAGGTTGTGCCGAGCCATCGAGCACGGGCACCTCAGGACCTGTGATCTGAATCGTGACATTATCAATGCCGGCGATCGCCAGCGCCGCCAATAGATGTTCAACTGTACGCACACTAGCGCCCTTGGCCACCAACTCCGTTGCCAACTGAGTGGACTTCACAGCCTCAATCTGAGCAGGAATGACGGGCTGCCCCTCCAAATCAAGGCGTACAAACTGGCGTCCGGTATTGGCGGATGCCGGCTGAAGGGTGAGCGCAACCCACTGGCCTGAATGCAAGCCCACCCCTGACCATTGGGCAGTGCCAGCAAGGGTCTGTTGAGTTGTTGCCGCCAATGCTGTCGGTCCAGAGGCTGCGCTCATCGATCTTTCTCCTAGAAGCGTTCACCAATACCAAAGCTGAAGACACTACGCCCTTCATTATTCCAGCCAAAGTCAATGCGGATATTCCCCAAAGGCGTATTTACCCGCAGCCCTGCTCCATAACCTAAACCCTCTCCCGGCTTGCCGCGCACAATCCCCGGCTGGCCGGGTACGCTGCTTTGGGTACCGAGCAAACTGGCGCCATCAACAAACAGCGCCCCACCCACAATATTGAAAATGGGAAAGCGATACTCCACGGTCCCCTGCACAAAGGCACGTCCAGAACCGATCGCCCCCTCTTCCCAACCGCGCACCGAGTTAGCACCCCCTAAGGTAAAGGATTCATAGGGGGGCAAATCGCCAAAAATGTTCCCCGCTTGAATATTGAAGGCAAAGGTTTGCGGCCCCTCAATGCGCAGAAACTTCACTGGGATATAGAAGCTATAGCTACCCCGCACCCGACTCATCAAGATGCTACCCGCACCAATGGGAAGCGACTGATCCACACCTAGGCGGATCACTTGGCCACTGGTGGGACGCAGGGGATCATTGCGCAAGTCCCGCAGAATCGCCGCTTGTACCGTAAACAGATCATTGAAGCCACGACAGACGCCGTTGTCTGGAAAGGTTAAACAGTTGCCTAAGGCATCGGTATTAAAGCGAGTAAAACCGCCGTCTAGGGATGTGACGCGTTGATATTGCAAGCCAAGGGAACCGGTCCAAGCGGTACGCACCTGATCGCGATTCTTGGTAAAGGGACGGGTAAAAAAGACCGCAGTACCCAAGCGGTTAATCCGCGGAGAATCCCCATTGGCCAAACGAACATCAATTGGGCCATTACTGAAGGTATAGGGAACCGTCAGGCGGTTGAAGGCACTGACTGTGTAGGAGGTGCGGTAGGGATCCCCTTTAATCCACGGATCGGTGAAGC
>NZ_JACOMP010000234.1:0-4903 GCF_014466085.1 Thermosynechococcus sp. OHK43 | reverse complement strand
TTACAGGACCACTGTTGGGGCGGCGAAAGGCACCTTGCCAGAGTCGTTGGGGGGTGACCAGTGCCTTAAAGGCATCCACGCGATCAAATTCAAAATCTGTTCCTGAGGCGTCCTTGCCCGGTGGTAGCCAAATGCGTTGCACAGGAAAGGCGCGATCGCCCACCCAAAGCAGCAGGTTGCGGGTTTGATTTCCTGCCCGAACCACTAAGGAACGGCGGCCGGGGGTCTGGAGCGGTGTTGTTGCCACAAAAGCACGCCATTGCTGTGGGCCAATGGAGAACACCGGCAGTGCTTTGCCCGCCACTTCGACGGTAGGCTCTTCGGAAGTGTTGATCACAATAGCCAGCGTATCTCCTAAAACAGGGCGATCGGGACTGACGCTGACTGTAAATGGAATCGTAACTTGACTACTGGCCGGTACAACGGTGGCAGTGATAAGGGCGCTGACCAGCCAGGGGAGAAGGTGATTGCCCATAGTTCAAGAAAGAACCAACCTCCATGCGAGATGCTCATAGATTGGGTTTCAAAAGAACCACCATGGAAAAAAGCCGCCAGTAGTATGACCGACGGCTGAACCACTAGAGGACATTTAATGATCAGTGCGCTTTAACGCCGGCGGGGCACTTTGGCAAGGTAGTCAACATCAGCGGCCCGCAACTGTTGGGCATAGCGAGTTTTGGGTGCGATCGCTGCTGCCAAATCGCGGTATTTGCGGGGATCGCCCTCCGGTAGCCGCCGCTCCTGGAACTTGCGATCGTAGAATTTCTCCAGCGTAAACCGCCAATCTGTCTTGGTGGTGCCCACTTTGTCGCGATATTCAAAACCATAGCGCGGTGTCACAAGGTTAAAGGGACGTCCCTCCATCCGCTTGCGCTGGTAGGGCACCGTAAAGTCACCAAAGGCATTGGTGTATTCCTCACTGTCGAGTAGGGCATCGACAAAGCCATAGAAGCCAAGGGTGCCAATTTTAATTGACCAAGCAATTTTTTCCTCTTCATTGTAGGCACTGCGCCCCAAAAACCGCCGTAGGCAAACATCCACTAAACGGTAGTTGTCGTTTACGACCACCACTGTATTGTAGAAGCGCTCTGATTTGGCCAAACCGCGAATAAAGTCCCGCACCGTAATCACTCGGTTCACTAATTGCGATTCCAAAGTGATTTGACGGTTAAAAGCCAAGGTGGCATGCTCACTAAACACCTGCCGATAGCAGGCCCAGATTACCTCCCGGATTTCCGAGTAGGAGGCCGCATCCTCAAGACGATAGATATAGGGGGTATCTTCGTTTTGATCGGCAATGCCAAAGCTAGCGACGCGGTGGTTTTGAGTCGTGGGCTTGTAGGCAATTAGAGGTAAGTCCATGGATCTCTCCCAAGTCAAAGAGTGAAACAATAGCTAGCGCAGCGGAAAGCTCGCCGTCGGGTTGATCGAGGCCGGGACAGTCGGGCGATCGCGCCGCGTGGTATCAGGGATTTGCACATTGGCCGTGGAGACCGGCTTGAATTGCACGGGCGTCACCTTGACCGATCGTGCCATCTCTAGGAAGTTGCGGATGTCACCCCACTTGTAGCGACTGCTTTCTAACTTATCGCGCCAGTAGTCACTATAGCGAGGGGTAACCAAATTAAACGGGCGATCTTTGTAGCGACGACGCTGATAGGGCACGGTGTTATCGCCAAAGTTTTGCGTATATTCGTCGCTGTCCACAAGGGTATCCACAAATTTCTGCCAACCATCGGTGGCAATGCGAATGGACCACGCCAGTTCTTCATCTTTGTTGTAGGGAGCACGCCCAAGCAGCCGCTTCAGGGCAATTTCCACCAAGCGATAGTTGGAGTTCGTCTCCACCACTAGGCGGCGGAATGTCTCTGATTTGGCCAAGCCGCGAATAAAATCCCGTACCGAAATGGCACGATTGGCCAGTTGTGATTCCAAATGGGGCTGGCGGGTACTCTTGAGGACCACGTGTTCACTAAATACCTGGCGATAGGCTGCCCAAATCAGTTCATCAATATCCGACTGATCCACTGCATCCTCAAGGGAATAGCGCCAGGGGGTTTCTTCATTGGGTACTTCGTAGCCCGGTACCCGCTGATTTTGAGAACTGGGGGCATAGCTCAGCAAGGGAATCGTCATGGCTTACACCTTTGGTTGAGAGGGCAAATAACGGTAGGGCAACGCAACAGGCACTGGTTTGACGGGGGTGGGCGGCAAATCCCGTTCTTGGGCAGTGCTGGGAACCTTCACCAAACTTGAGGTGGCCCGTGCCACATGGCGTTGCGTATCGAGGGTGGGCACCACGATTGAACGCGCCATAGAAAGGAAGTTGGCTGGAATTGCGCCTCGGACAATTTGCTTGTCGAGTGGCCCTGAACCGTAGTAGCGCGCTTGATAGTAAGAACGGCCACCCAGGGAGATTTCCTTGTTGCGCCAGTAGTCGCTGTAGCGGGGATTAACGAGGTTAAAAGGACGGGCCATGCGCCGCCGCCGTTGGTAGGGGACAATATCGGCACCAAAGTTTTGCTGGTACTCGTCACTGTCCACGAGGGCATCAATAAACCCTTCTAGACCACGGGTTGCAAGGATAATCGACCAGGCAATTTGCTCCTGCTGGCCATAGGTGGGGCGGCCAAGGAATCGCTTGAAGGAAATATCCACAAGGCGGTAATTGGAGTTGACGGCTGCCACCTGCTCGCGATAGACCTCCGACTTACCCAAGCCACGGATAAAATCCCGTACGGAAATGGCACGATTGCGGAGTTGAGATTCTAGGAAGGGCTGACGGTAGGAGGCCAAAATCAAGTGCTCGCTGAAAATCTGGCGATAGGCTGCCCAAATCAGGGCATCCACGTCTGCGGCATCGGTGGCATCGGTGAGGCGGTAGATGACGGGATCATCCTCGGCGGGGACTTCATAACTGACCACCCGCTGGTCAAGGGTTCTGGGCTTTACAGCCAGCAAGGGTAACGACATAACTTTTCAATCCTTTTAGGTGTGCATGGATGAGGTGTGCATGGATAGAGAGTCCCTCTGGAGGGCAAGTTGACAACGGGAACGCACAACAATATCGGGGTCGCGATCGCTCAAATGATTCAGGAGTGAACGCACAGCTTCCCGAATCGCGCGGGCCGCTGCCTGCTGATACAGATGATCAAGGGCAACCCCCACGGCATAGCGAACTGCCCAATCCGCTGCTCCACTGTTGCGCTGCAGAACCGCCAGTGCTTCCTTTAACTGGGCCTCTTTTGCCGCCTCCTCAGGGATTAACTGCCAGCGGAGCGTTCCCAAGGCCTTTGTGGCGGCGCGGCGAACACTGGGGGCAAAATCCGACTGCGCAGCAGCCAATAGGACCTGCAGGGCGGCCGGATGACCAATACTCCCCAAGACACGCACCCCATAGGCACGGGCACCGTAGTTATACCCATCCAACTGTGCCAACAGGGGCTCTACTACAGCATCCCCAAGGGCAATGAGACCTTCTACAGCAGCTTGGGCAGCAGCGGGGTTGTTGTACCCCAAAACGGCAATCAGCGTTGGAATGGCAGCGGTGTTTTTTTGCTGGGCAAGCTGAACCACCGCCTCCCGCAACGCCGGCGCAGAGCTGGCGGTCTCAACGGCATGGATATAGGCGTGGAGATCACTCACAGCAGTTGATCCAATCCTTGAAAGAGGGAGAGGGTCTGTTCGGCTGGGGCAGCCTGCTGCAATTGCTGTGCTAGGATGCCGTGGAGGGCAATGAGCTTGAAGCTGGCCTCAACACCCGCCTGCAAAATAGCCTCCGCTGCTGGCAGATACCCCATCGCTCCCAAATCCAGAAGAGCTGTCCGCCGCAGTTGCACATCTTCACTGGTGAGAGCGGCTAGGAGGCGATCGCCATACACCGCGTCCCCCGTCAGCTGAAAGAGTGCCCGCGCAGCGGCAAATTGCACTTGCGGCATTTCATGGGTCAAGAAGGGCTCAATGAGGGCAATGGCTTCGGTGGCGCCAAGGTGACCCAGGCTTTCAATCACGGCTGCCACTGGCTGCACCAGATGCGGGCGACCGGGGACCAGCCGCGCCATTGCCACACCGCCTTCTAGGAGCGATTGTAGGGGAGCGATCGCCTGCGGATCTCCCAATTGACCGAGGGCAATGGCTGCCGCCTCCCGGACATAAAAATCCTCACAGCGCAGGCACTCAATTAACGCCGGCACGGCCTGGCGATCGCCGAGCTTACCCAATGCCCGGGCGGCATTTCGCCGTAGGGGGTAGCCCCCCAATTCTGTGCGATCGGCTTCATCGGCCAAAGCCGCAATCAAAGCGCTGACAATAGCCTGCCGCTCCGCTGCCGTTGCTGTTTCTAGGCCAAACTTCCCCAGCCACCACGCCGCATAGTAGCGAAGACTGGTATCCGCCCCCTGAAGCTGCGCCAGCATTTGGGAAACCGTAAGCTGTACCGGTTCAGAGACCGCCGTCATTCCCTCTCCTGACATCAGCTACCTAGGAGGCAACCACTGGGGTAATAGAAACGATTTTGCCCCCCATGCGGGTAATGCGCTGCATCTCTTCATTCATGCGGCTGTAGGGCACCGTAATAAAGGTGCTGCCGCTGCGCCGAATTGGAAACCCCATTTTGTCGGTTTCTTCGTTTTGACGTAGACCCACAACCTCGTAGCGGAAAACCCGCGCGCCGGAGGGGCTAAGGGCAGCACTTCCAGACGCAGTTTGACCAAACATGACACCTGACTCCCAATCTCAAAAGGACGCTAAATATTCCTAAGCAGGATTGACACTGACAATGCGAGCACCCGTCCGCTGAAGCTGCTGCATTTTTGCTGACAGTTGCTCATAGGGCACCAAGAAGGCGGTACTACTGCGGCGCACCCCTGGATAGCCCGGCTGACGAATCCCCGCCACTTCAATG
>NZ_JACOMP010000233.1:0-14014 GCF_014466085.1 Thermosynechococcus sp. OHK43 | reverse complement strand
TTGTTAACGCGGCAGCGGAGTGCCAATGCATCCTCCAAGTCGGACATATTGAGCGATTTAACCCTGCCTTTCAAGAGCTGAGCAAAGTCCTGCGCACGGAGGAAATCCTTGCCCTTGAGGCGGATCGCATGAGTCCCTACTCCGATCGCGCCAATGATGTCTCAGTGGTTCTTGACTTAATGATCCACGACATTGACCTGTTATTGGAACTCACCAATTCACCTGTGGTGCGCCTGACGGCCGCCGGCAGTCGCTCTGCTAACTCCGGGTATCTAGACTACGTGACGGCCACCTTGGGCTTTGCCAACGGTATTATTGCCACTCTCACTGCCAGTAAAGTCACCCACCGCAAGCAACGGCGCATTGCTGCCCACTGCAAAAATTCCCTCACAGAGGCGGATTTCCTCAAAAATGAGATTCTCATTCACCGCAAAACCACCGCATCCTGCAGTGCCGATCATGGCCAAGTCCTTTACCGCCAAGACGGCCTAATTGAGAAGGTCTATACGAGTAACATTGAACCTCTCCATGCGGAGCTGGAGCACTTTGTCAACTGCGTTCGTGGCGGTCAACCCCCGTCGGTGGGTGGGGAACAGGCCCTCAAAGCGTTGCGCTTGGCCAGTCTCATCGAGCAGTTAGCCCTTGATGGCCACAGTTGGGGACAGTTAGATGCCGCCTTGGCGCCCCTCATGCGTTAAGCTGGGCCACTGAGGTTAGTTAATCCATTGAAAAAATCTAATGGGCTTGAGGACTTCTGACTGGGATTGAAAATTCAGGGTGTGGGTTATTGGACGAGATGTGGGGTAGGCGTTAGGCTATCTAGGCCGGCTGGGGAATTGCCCTGAATACCTGCAAGCAACGACTTGATCCTCACTTTCCTACTGGTTTGAATCCTAGCAGCGGATGAGCTAAGCCGATCTGCGACCCTCGTTCCCTTGCGCTAGGGTAGTAAGTACACTAGCGAGGGTGGTATCAATGACGGAGATAGAAGACTGTGCCTTTTTGGCAGCCCAAGCAAAGGTCAAGTCCTATCTGGCCTACTGGTTTCAGTTGGGGAAGCGGCTTTGTATTTGGGGTGGAGAGCATACGGTGCTGCCACAACCGGTTCTTCAGGGCGATCGCTACAGTCAAGCCTTTGAGGCTTGCTGGGCCTATGTGATCTCTGGTCAGGCAGGAGAGTGCTTTCTCGAAGACACGACGGAGACAATTACCCAGCTACTGGGCGACTGTTGGGAGATTAGCCCCTGCGCCCGCTGCCAGATGCCTGTGCCCCTACCTTGTCATGGGTTGCCCCCTCTACACTGTCCCTGTGCGAGTCTAACCAATTGGCCGAATTTTGAATTACCCTTGCCCCATAGCCCAATTAATCCCCGTACTCACCTATTGTCCCTAAAAAAACGCCTCAGTCTTTAATGTGTGGGATTGTCCCCTGCCCCCGATTGTTGCCCCTCAATGGCGGGCGCCACACCCCGACCTCACCCTAGATTCCTATGCGCTGCATCTTTGGTGGCTAACACTTCCCCCTGATGTGCCCCGTGGGGTGATTCTCCGTGCCTATTTACGACGCTATCAACCTCATCTTGGAGAGAAGCCTTTGCCGCGTGCTGCCGGGGGTAAGCCCTATCTGAATGGGTTGGAGTTTAACTGGAGCCATAGTGGCCAATTGGCGGTGTTGGCTGTGAGTGGGAGGGCTCCTGTAGGGGTAGATGTTGAAATCTTGCGCCTCTGTCCTCAACGTGCAGCGATTAGTCGGCGGTTTTTTGGGGCTGCGCTGCAACAAAGAATCGTCGAGGGGGGCGATCGCTCCTTTCTCCAGGCTTGGACCTACTATGAAGCGTGGCTCAAGGCTCAGGGGATAGGGGTATGGCAGCGGGCAGCGGCTCAGCCTTTAGAGCATTGGGTAGCTAGTTTCCCTGTGGGCGATCGCGCCATTGCCAGTGTTGTTGTGCTAACGCCAACGCCGCCCCAGTGTTTCTTTTTGCGGCCAGAAGCGATGGATTGAATTGAGGTTTACACTTATAAATTATAAGCAGCGTCATCAGCGTCATCTTAGCCAAAAGCCCTGCCAGCCTCAACAGGAGTACCAGCAGTCATGCCGAAAACGGATTGTTGAACCTTGGCCTTTTCCCAATCCCACCATCGCAGCCCTGCTGTCCATGCTCCAAGATACCCATTCATGCTTTTTGATGCTTTAACCGGTTGCTGCAGACCAGGAATAGATCAGATGAGGCTGCCACTCACTGGGAGACTGTTGGGTGTAGGCTTGGCGATCCAGATCCATCGGTAGGTTGAGCATTGGATCGGTGCCCGTGGCCACCAGAAACTCAAATCCTTTTAGCGTTGGCCATTGGCAAAATTGCCGCAGCAGGGTTTGCACCGCAAGCACATAGGGATGTTCCGGCTGCTTATACCACTGGCGATCGGCCACATGGGGCTGGTCAAAGCCAAAGTGAACAATGAGGTCAGGATGCCCAAAGATGGCTTGAGCAACGGGCCGAGCTTCTTCGCGCAACAGCAAATGGACGCCTGCGGCCAGATGACGCAGTTTTTCCAGTCGTTCGTAGCGATCGCCCGCATCCAATTGCGACTCCTGCCAGCGAAAGGCCACCGTCATCAGGTAAGTTTGCAGCAGCAGATGCCCCAGTTTCTCTGCCTTGGTCGTCAAGTAGGGGGTGTTGTAGGGGGTCGCTTCAATCAACAGGGGCACCCGATCCACCACTTCAAGGCCATAGCCCTTGAGCCCAGCAATTTTGCGGGGGTTATTGGTAATCAGGCGAATCTGCTTCACCCCCAAGTCGTTGAGGATCTGGGCGCCGACGCCATAATTGCGCAAATCCGCTGGAAAGCCCAAGTGCTCATTGGCCTCCACCGTATCCATGCCTAAATCTTGCAGGGAATAAGCACGCAGCTTGTTGACCAGCCCAATCCCCCGTCCCTCTTGCCGCAGGTAAACCACCACACCCCGACCGGCGGCGTTAATCATTTTCAGAGCCGCCTGCAGTTGCATCCGACAATCACAGCGCAAGGAACCAAGGGCATCGCCCGTCAAGCATTCAGAATGGACGCGCACCAGTACGGGTTGCTCGCTAAATGTGGCGGGATCCCCTTTGACAATGGCGACGTGCTCCGATTGATCGAGGGAATTGCGGTAGCCATAGATTTGAAATTCACCGAACTCCGTCGGTAGCTTGGCCACAGCCTCGCGGCGCACAAAGCGCTCATGTTGGAGACGGTAGCTAATGAGGTCAGCGATACTAATGATTTTGAGTTGGTGGGTGCGGGCATACTCCATGAGTTGGGGCAGCCGCGACATCGTGCCGTCGGGATTTTGAATTTCACAGATCACACCCGCTGGGTAAAGACCCGCCAACCGTGTCAAATCCACTGCCGCCTCGGTGTGGCCAGCTCGCTTGAGAACTCCCCCAGGGCGCGATCGCAGGGGGAAAACATGACCAGGGCGACGTAGATCTTGAGGTTGCGTGCTCGGATCAATCAAGGCTTGAATCGTGCGGGCGCGATCCTCGGCGGAAATACCTGTGGTCACACCCCAACGGGCACCGGCATCAACACTCACCGTAAAGGCAGTTTGATTGCTATCGGTATTTGTTGTCACCATTAAGGGCAGATTCAATTCATCGAGGCGATCGCCCTCCATGGCGAGGCAGATCAGTCCCCGTGCATGAACAGCCATGAAGTTAATCATGGCGGGGGTCACACGCTCGGCAGCCCCAATCAGATCCCCTTCATTCTCGCGATTTTCGTCATCCACCACCACAATCACTTCGCCGCGCCGCAGGGCTTCTAATGCTGATTCAATGGAGTCAAACACAGGCACATCCGCCAAGGTAGTTACTTCCAGAATTCCTAAGGCTTCTTATTACTAAGTTACAGCCTTTTTCACAACGATTGGGGGCCCGCCGCACCACTCAGTAGGATTGCACCAACTTTCCAAGATAACTTTTCAAGATAGTATTGAAGATCGTCCAATCTCCCACGAAAACCCATCCGTGGTTCTTTCCCTTGTGAAAATGCTGAAAACCTCGTCATCATAGTGAAAGGTTTCGTTAGGCAATCTGCTGCATGTCTCACTTAGGATTCATAGTGGTTATCACTGTTGGTACCTTAGTCCTGCTGGGCTTAGCGCTTTACCTGTTGTTTCCCCGCAAGTACGAGTCTGCCCGCTCCGTGGCCGAGTCCTATGACAACTGGACCAATGACGGCATTCTTGAATTTTACTGGGGTGAGCATATTCACCTTGGCCACTATGGGTTGCCCCCTCGTCCCAAGGACTTTCGCCAAGCCAAGGTAGATTTTGTCCATGAAATGGTGCGTTGGGCTGGTCTTGATCGCCTGCCGCCGGGGACAACCGTCTTGGATGTCGGCTGTGGTATTGGCGGGAGCAGTCGTATCCTGGCCCGTGACTATGGCTTTCATGTTACTGGAATTACGATTAGCCCTGAGCAGGTACGGCGGGCGCGAGAACTCACTCCTGGGGATCTGAATGTTCGGTTTCAACTCGATGACGCTCTGGCTTTGTCATTTCCAGATGCCAGCTTCGACGTGGTTTGGTCAATTGAAGCCGGTCCCCACATGCCCGATAAACAGCAGTTCGCTAAAGAATTACTCCGTGTCCTGAAGCCTGGGGGAATTCTGGTGGTTGCCGATTGGAACCAGCGGGACGATCGCCAGCAGCCCTTGAACATCTGGGAGCGGCTGATGATGCGGCAGCTCTTGGATCAATGGGCACACCCCGCCTTTGCCAGCATGGAAGGCTTTGCCGAGGCCCTGGCAGCAACGGGTTTAGTGGCTGGAGAAGTAATTACTGCTGACTGGACACAGGAAACGCTCCCCTCATGGCTAGATTCGATTTGGCAGGGAATTGTGCGGCCAGAGGGACTGATTCGCTTTGGCCTAGCGGGGCTAGTGAAATCCTTGCGGGAGGTACCCACATTCCTGCTGATGCGGATTGCTTTTGGCATGGGACTCTGCCGCTTTGGTATGTTTCGCGCCGTACGGGCGGAGATTCCCGCTGTCTCCCTTGACCCCGCCTCTCAAGTTAACTGCTGATAAATAATGGGATACATCATGCCCCAAATGGCAGGCTGTACTTCCTTGAGGGCATGATCACTGTCCAATTCTACCCGACTGACCCAAGGGCGACCTTCACAGTAGCGACGACTAGTGTCAATGGGAATCACTTCATCCTGAAGGCCATGGAAAATGAGCGTGGGCACAGGGCGCTGGAGCTGGCGATCGTCATACTCCAGTAAATCTTTGGCAAAGCCATAGCTAAGGGGCAGTAGGCGTTCTTCAGTGTAGTGATAGACCTCTAAAACCCCCGTGGTTTGCCAGCGGCGATATTCATCCCCGAGACGCGGCAGCCACTGGATAGCAAACTCAAAGGCAGGAGCCAAAAGAAACAGCTGCACCACTTGGGGATGTTTTTCGGCAAGCCAAGCAGCCGTCAAGCCACCAAAACTAGAGCCAATTAATGTGATCGGTTCTTCGGGGGTAAGCAGTGCTTCTACCTGTTCAATTTGGCGACTCAGGGTCAAGTGAAAAAAGTCCCCCTGATTGAGATCAGGAATGAGTAGCGGTTGACCAAGTTCCTCAAAGCGATCGCGAAAATACTGGGCTTTCCTCGAGCGCGGCGACGAGGCAAATCCATGGAGGTAGAGATATTGCATTGCTCAACGATCCCTGGGGAGGAGTGGACATATTTTTGTTGTACTTTGTCAATAATCTTAACAAATTTCCCCTTAGCCATAGGTTGTTCAAGGGTGATCATTGGTAATCAGTCAGAATCCGGATCAAATAGCCCAATAACCCAATAACCCAATCACAATGAGTCATCATGAACGAACTGTTACAGTTTCTCACAAGTCGCATCAATCCAGCGATTTCAATGCTACGATGCCGTTGAATCTGGTTATAACCCTTTTCGCAATGGTGGCAAACGCTCAAGACTGCGAAGGCCCCCATGGGAAAGGAGTGCATCCCCTTGATGTATCCCATATACAAGAAAAGGGTTGTACCTAGCCAATCTTAAGGATAACAACGTCAGAGATTGAGGATCGAACGCATGACAACACTCACTGGGCAACCCCCGCTCTATGGTGGCAGCACCGGCGGCCTCCTCAGCGCAGCGGATACCGAAGAGAAATACGCCATCACTTGGACAAGCCCCAAAGAGCAAGTTTTTGAAATGCCGACGGCTGGGGCTGCTGTTATGCGTGAAGGTGAAAATCTCGTTTACCTTGCCCGTAAGGAGCAGTGCCTTGCCCTAGCTGCTCAACAACTGCGTCCCCGCAAAATTAACGACTACAAAATCTATCGTGTTTTCCCCGATGGCGAAACGGTATTGATCCATCCCAAGGATGGCGTTTTCCCTGAGAAAGTCAACCAAGGGCGGGAAGCGGTCAACTCTGTGCCTCGCTCCATTGGCCAGAATCCCAACCCCTCGCAACTGAAGTTCACTGGCAAAAAGCCCTACGATCCATAGGTCGGTGCTGAACGTTCTTTATTGTTCTTTATTATCGCCCCCATGGTTGAGCCATAGGGGGTATTCTTTTGAGCTAACCTAGGGTCAACGGGAGTCCTGAAGGAAGGTGATAGGTGTTGAGTCGCACCCCTTTAATTGAACGCCTGGCGGCTGAAATTGGCCGTGATATTTATATGGATGTTGCTAAATGGCATCTATACCTTGGTGATGCAAAGCTAGCAACCCCTCTTGCGGAAGCCTTTTTACCCCTTTTAGAACAGGGGGAGATGAGTTCGGCACAGGTTGCTAGCGTCTTGCAGGAGGTCTCAGTTCCCCTTGGCGGGGGTCAGCAATTCCTTTCCCTGGATCGCTTGATTCCCAAGGCCAACCAAGAATTGCTGGTGGAACTGCTCAACCGTTTTCGCCAAGAGGAGCTTGACTCTTAGTGGACGGTGCCCCATTCCTGTTGGGCATTGATGGGGGGCAGCAGATAAATGCGCAGGAGATGACCCGCGATCGCCAACTGGTGGGGAAGTTTCCGTAATGCCTTCAGCCACTTTGGTTGATGACTGGCTTCAATTGCCTGTAGTTTCTTGTTGATTTCAACACAGCGTTGCAGACGCGGATAAAACTCAGGGTGATCGACATTGAGCACCACAGAGAAAGTACGGGCCGCTGTTTCATTGGTTTTGGCAATCACCTCGCGATCGAATGCTGTGGCATCAAACCCAAGGGCTTCATAGAATTTGGCACGCTCATGCACCGTCAGCGTATGGGTGGCAAACACCGTCAGCAGGAAGAAGCGCATCCACAGTTTGGCGCCCCAGCCTTGAATCAATTGGGGTTGGGAGTGGATCAAGGCCTTGAAAATGTCGCCGTGGCGGTTTTCGTCTTGGCACCAACTTTCAAAATAGTTAAAGAGGGGGTAGAAGGAATGTTCGGGGTGCTTTTCAAGATGACGGTAGATGATGATGTAGCGCCAGTAGCCAATTTTCTCTGATAGATAAACGGTGTAGAGTACCCAGGGCAGGGGGAAAAAGGTGTAGGTGCGCGTCTTGGAGAGGTGGCCCAAGTCCATGGCATGGCCAAAATCCATCATAGCTTTGTTGAGAAAGCCGGCGTGCCGCGCTTCATCCCGCGCCATCAGGTGAAAGATTTCCGCCAAAAGGGGGTTACGATTCTTGAGCTTGCGCGAGAGTTCCTTAAAGAGCAAAAACCCTGAAAACTCAGAGACACAGGAGCGCTCAAGGTAGTCAATAAAGGCTTTGCGGGTCTCTGCATCCAAGATGTCCCAAGTGCCTTTGAAGGAGTCATCGCGGACAAAGTGATGGCGGTTGTAGTCTGCCCGCATTTCCGCCAACATCGCTTCCAGTTGTTCTTGCTGACGACTGAGGTCAAGTTTTGCTGCATGTTCAAAATCTGTTGTGTAAAAACGGGGGGTTAAAAGGTTTTCACGAATGGTTTTAACGCTCTGGCCTGAATCAGGATGGGGGGCGATCGCCACCATAAGCCTCTTACTCCTATAGAACTAAACCTATGCAGGTCATACCGTTTTACTATACTATATCCCTGAGGATGGTCAATAACCACCTTGACGATGTTGCAAAAGTAGGCAGTTTTGTTATGTTTTTTGAAGTTTCACTTGACAGCCATATGGTTAAAAAGTAATACTCGCCAATAGCCTGCCATTCTGACCCTGTTCAGTCCACGGCCATTCCCCGTTGGCAGGATAAACTTATTCAAAAAAGATTGTTAAAACCAATTTCAGGAGTTACAGGTATGACAGTCCTCTCCCTTGCGCTGCGGGAAGGAACGGCTGAGGCTCACACCTTGGCTGAGCACACCGCCTTCATGAAATGTTTTGTACGCGGGTTGATTACCCCTAGTCTCTTCCGCCAGTTCTTGGCTAACCTCTACTTTGTTTACACCGAGCTGGAGGCGGCCTTAGCTAGTGCCAAGGGCGATCCGGTGCGCGCTATTTACTTCCCCGAACTCAACCGCAGTGGCCAACTGGCCCAGGACTTGGCCTTCTACTACGGCGAGGATTGGCGCGATCAGATTACTCCCCTTACGGCCACCCGCGTTTACCTCAGTCGCCTTCATGAGGTGGCCCAAAGTGAACCTCTGTTGCTCATTGCCCATTCCTACACCCGCTATATGGGGGATCTCTCTGGGGGACAAGCCCTGAGTAAAATCGTGCGTTCGCAGTTGACGCTTCCCGAAGGCAAGGGCACCGCCTTTTACGAGTTTCCAGCACTACCGTCCCCGGAAGACAAGAAAGCCTTTAAGCAGCGGTATCGGGAAACTTTGGATAGTCTTGGCCTCGACGAGGAAGCGATCGCCCGCATTGTTAAGGAAGCCAACTTTGCCTTTGCCCTCAACTGCAACCTCATGCACGCCCTTGAGTCGGAGTTAAAAACCACCATTGGCGATCAGACGTGGCAGGCCGTGGTTATCGAGAACCAGCCCAGTCGGCGGGAGCACCCCCGTCCTGAGGCCATTGCCATCTAAGACCCACTGTTGATCTTGTTAGGAGCTTGCAAACATCCATGAGTGTGGTTCAGCCAATCCAATTCGATGGGGCACTGCTGCAAAAATACGATCGTCCTTTGCCTCGCTATACCAGTTACCCCACGGCTGCCGAATTTACTCCCGATTTTGATCGCCATTGTTTCCAGCGGGAGCTACTGCGGAGTAACGAAGGGCACCGACCCCTGTCCCTCTACGTGCATATTCCCTTTTGCCAGACCGCTTGCTATTTTTGCGGTTGCAACGTCATCGTCACCCAAAGCCAAACTATTGCCAAAACCTACTTGGATGCCTTGGCGGAAGAAATTGCTCAAGTGGCGGCACGGCTGGATCGCACTCGTCCCGTGATTCAAATGCATTGGGGCGGCGGTACTCCCAACTACCTCACGATTGACCAAGTGGAATCCCTGTGGCAGACGCTCACTCAGCACTTTGAATTTACCAACGATGCGGAAATTTCCATTGAGGTAAATCCCCGCTACATCAACCGTGATTACCTCTTGCAGCTGCGGAACCTGGGCTTCAATCGCATCAGCTTTGGCCTGCAGGATTTTGATCCCCAAGTGCAACTGGCAGTGAATCGCGTGCAGCCTGAGACATGGCTCTTTCAAGTGATGGAGTGGATCCGCGCCGCTGAGTTTGAGAGTGTCAACATTGACCTCATCTATGGTTTGCCCTATCAAACCGTCCAATCCTTTGAAGCCACTATTGCGAAAACGCTGCGCCTTGACCCCGATCGCATTGCTGTTTTTAACTTTGCCTATCTACCCAATTTGAAACCCATCCAAAAGCGCATTGACCCCACCACCCTACCCGATGGTGCAACCAAACTGACGATTTTGCAGCGGGTGATTGAAATGCTAACTAGCCAAGGCTATCGGTACATTGGCATGGATCACTTTGCCAAGCCCACCGATGAGCTAGCGATCGCCCAGGAAGCAGGGACGCTCAAGCGCAACTTTCAGGGTTACACAACACTGCCAACCGCAGATTTGATTGGCTTTGGCCTCACCTCGATCAGTATGTTGCAGGAGGCCTATGCCCAAAATCAGAAACACTTAGCCACCTACTTTAGTGATGTTGCTGCGGGTCAGCTGGCCACAGAACGCGGCATTCAACTGCACCGTGAAGATCTGTTGCGCCGCACGATCATCATGGAACTGATGTGCCAATTTACCCTCGACAAATCAGCGATCGCCCGCCAGTTTAATCTCGATTTTGATACCCACTTTGCCCCCGAGTTAGCGGCGCTGCGGGAATTGGCTGCCGATGGCCTCATTCATTTGGGGCGCGATCGCCTAGAGGTCACCCCCGTAGGACGACTCCTGATCCGCAACATTACCGCCGTCTTTGATGCCTACCTGCAACAAAAATCTGGTAGGACATTTTCTAAGGCCATTTAGCCCCCTTGCCTCTACCCTTTTCTGGGTAATCCAGAATCCTTAGATCTAAACTCGTGTCTAAACTCACAAACGGTGTTGAGGAGTATCTATGACATCATCCTTAGAATTGCAACCCCAGACCCCCCGCCTCAATTGGGGCTTTGTCCTCTTTTTAGGGGCGGTACATCTTTTAGCCGCGGCTGCTCTTTTGTTTTTCTCCTGGTCAGCATTAGCCGTCACGATCTTTCTGCACTGGCTCTTTGGCAGTATCGGTATTTGCTTGGGATACCATCGTCTTTTAAGTCACCGCAGTTTCCAAGTGCCCCAGTGGCTGGAGTACGTCATTGCTGTTGTGGGTGCCTTGGCCATGCAGGGAGGCCCGATTTTTTGGGTAGCAGGGCACCGCTTGCACCATGCCCACACCGAGGACGAGATTAAGGATCCCTACTCAGCACGGCGGGGCTTTTGGTGGAGCCATATGCTGTGGCTTGTCTATCCGCAGTCCCGGTTTTTCAATGCCGAGGAGTATGCCCGCTTTGCCCCCGACTTAACACGAGATCCCTTTTACCGCTGGCTGGATCGCTACTTTTTACTCCTGCAGCTTCCCCTTGCGCTGCTCCTCTATGGCTTAGGGGGTTGGTCCTGGCTGTTGTGGGGGATGTTTATGCGAGCCGTTTTTCTTTGGCACAGCACTTGGTTGATTAACTCTGCCACCCACAAATGGGGCTATCGTCGCTTTGAGACCGAGGATAACTCACGCAATCTCTGGTGGGCAGCCCTCCTCACCTATGGCGAAGGTTGGCACAACAACCACCATGCCTATCCCCACGTGGCCAAGGCGGGCTGGTACTGGTGGGAAGTGGATCCCACCTGGTGGGTGATTCGCACACTCCAAGGACTGGGTCTTGCCGCCAAGGTACAGTTGCCGCCGCCCACAGCGTTGTCCTAATTGCCTCGGCTACGTTGGGCATTGCCGCGGCTGCGTTGGGCGATCGCCAGGTTACTCAGCCGATTGAGACCGACGGCCTCGCTGGTCATTAACTCTCTCCAAAGAGTGTTAACCTTGATGTCATTGGGCCGCTCCTGCCGCAGTTTTACCAACGCATCGAGGGCATCATACCAAAGGCCATGGCTAGCCAATAGATCGTACCGTTGCAGGGGTTTGGCTTTGAGGAGTTGTTTTTCCAATGTTGCGGGCAGAGCGACCCGTTGTACCCAGCCTTCCGCAAAGCGTATCTGGGAGGGATCGGGGTCATTGGGGTTACAGATCAGAGTCACCGTCCAGCGGTAGTCTACCCCCTCCTGTAGGGGCGGCACCTCACCTGGCAAGGTCATACTGTCTAGGCGGGGACGATTGGCTATCGGAAACTGTTGCTTGTAAATTGGCACCTGCCTGCCATCGGCAAGGCTCTGAAAGAGGGCAAACTCGAGAGCTTGGTAATTATTGGCGGGTAAATACCAGTAAAACGGGGGGCGATTCATTGCCGTCAAGCCAATATTACTCGCAGGCACCAGGGTTGTTAGATCAGGTTCGTCTGCTGCGGTTTGCACTCTACAGACGCCGCGTGTGGCCGCCCCCTCACGATTCCCCGGACGGGATAGGTTGCGGGGGGGTGTAAATCCTGCCCAACTCAGACCTGCATTGAGGATGAGTACGGCCAAGCTCCAAGGAACGAAATATCGCAGTGACGTAAAAATAGGTCGTTTCATAGGTCAATATCCTTACTGAAAAACGGTAGCGGCAGGTGTCAGGGGGTCTTCTCGTTCATCTTTGGTCATTTCCCTACCTGCTCCACTACTACCATAGGAGTTTGGTGGGGGCTGCGGGGTGATAGCACCAACGAGGGGGTGATGATGTCCATCACCTACGGATATTGCGCTGGCTCACAACCTCAGTAGTCCCTAGGACGAGGACAGCACCTTAGCAGTTCCAAAGTGATGGGGAGACGATTGCAGCAGCCGGCATACTAGCAAAGAGCTGTATCTATACTGGAAAGTGCCTATAGATTTTTTTATTGAGCGCTGTTTCCACTATTTATCTCAGTTTTTTTGATTGAGTGGCATTGCGTGACTCCTCGCTGTGAATAACCTCTCCCTTAAGTGGTTTCTATTGCCCCCTCTCACTGTCGTGGTGGGTCTCAGCCTCTTTTGGGTGCGATCAGGGGGGGTGTCGGCAACGGCAGCAGAGCGAATTATTTTTCGCTATGGCCCCTTCGAGCGATCGCTCCCCATTGCTGATTTAGAATACTTTGCTACCACTGGCCAAGCCTCTCCAAAACTTATTAGCTATTTACGGCTATTGCCCCCTGTGCACCGGCAGCAATTACGATTGGCCTTACAAGAACGACTGCGATTGTCCCCCGTGGCTGTTGCTCAACTGTTGTACTCCCCCCTAGGTCAAGAATTCATGGTGCAAGCGGGGCGGATTCTCCAAACCCAAAGCCGTCAAGAAAATGCCCTTGCACTGCGAGCGGCGCTGATTCTCGCTGCCACTGATCCCCATGGTCTCACCGTGTTGAGTGTGATGCGCCACTACCCCTCCCCCAGTATTCGCTTTGACCTCAAGGAAGGCCTCGCGATTCTCAAAAATTTCCAGCACACCATCCACAAAACAGAGATAATTCTGAATGTTGTCCGTCAACAGGCGATCGCAAATCAGACAGAAGCTATCCCTGCAAGTGTGCAATCACTGCTTCAACCGGGCCCTTGGCGGTGGCTAGAGATGCCTTGGACAGCGGTAGATGAATCGCCTCAGCGGTTGCAGTTAACGGGACATTCCCGCCCCATTGCAGCGGATCTCTATCTACCCATCGTTCCTGTGAGACAGCGGGTTCCAGTGGTCATTGTTTCCCATGGACTGGGGGCAACCCGCTACAGCTATCGCTATCTGTGTCAGCATCTGGCTTCCCATGGGTTTGCGGTGATTGCCCTTGAGCATGTTGGTAGCTCAGCCCGTCAGGTCATGTCCTTTCCCATGGCCTATGTTAGTCCAAGGATGGCGGCTCAAGAATTTCTGGATCGCCCCCTCGATGTCACGTTTGTCCTCAATCGTTTGGCGGCATTTCCTGAGCAACTCTACCCTTGGGCAGGGCAGCTCAACTTGGAGCGGGTGGCAGTAATTGGTCAGTCCTTTGGGGGCTACACCGCTCTGGCCCTGGCAGGGGCACGATTGGATTTTCAACAACTACGGCGACACTGTACAAGAACTGTCCTTCACTCCTTCAATGTGTCACTGCTGCTCCAATGCCAAGCGCAAGCATTACCCCCAAAGGTTTATGCCCTAGAGGATGCCCGGGTGCAAGCGGTAATTGCTGTTAACCCGATTACCAGTGCTCTTTTTAGTCCTGAATCTTTGGGGCACTTAAAGGCTGCTGTGATGTTGGTTGCAGCCAGTAACGATACGATCGCCCCCCCTGTGGAGGAGCAAATTTATCCCTTTACGTGGCTAACAGGGCGCGATCGCTACTTGGTGTTGATGGACAATGCGACCCATTTTTCGACAATTGGTGAGACCAGTCCCAATGAACCCGTGCTGCCTGTACCAAAGGCACTTGTGGGGGCCACACCCCCGCGATCGCGCGCCTATCTCCGAGGATTGAGCTTGGCCTTTTTACGCTTGCAC
>NZ_JACOMP010000232.1:0-8774 GCF_014466085.1 Thermosynechococcus sp. OHK43 | reverse complement strand
GTTTGCGAGTGGATGGTTGGGGCGTGGCTGTCCCCGTTGCAGTTGAAGAAGTGGTCGAAGCCAATGCCGAAAAGCCCTGACCTAGCCGAGTCTGATCCTGCAAAGGTAACGTTTCCGCTGTGAAGGAGACGGGAGGGGGCACAGCCACCGTTGGTCTCATCACTTCAGGGAGCGCAGAGGCAGTGGTCGCAGGGGGTTCAGAGGCAATAGAGTCGTCACTGAGAGCCTCTAGGTAGGTTTGGACATTGGGATCAGCAAAGTAAGCATCCAAGGCCACGGGTGTTTCCCCCAAGTCCCGAAATGCAGGATAAATTTCTTCTCTGAGCCATTGTGTGGTGTAGTAATAGAGCCCCGGCAGTAGATCGCCAGCCTCACCGGCATGACGGCGGATAAAGTCCAGAGTCGGTTGATCTTGGCTGTTGTCAAGAGCTGCCAATGCCTCGGTGGGCTGTCCCAAAAGCAGCAAGCAACTGGCGAGTTCAAGATAGACATCTTGATTGGGGAGCAGCTGCTCCAATAAATCCCTGGCCCGACGAATATAGCTCGGCTGAAGTTCATGCACGCCCCGTGCCACCAAGGCATGTACCGCAAGGTAGGTCGCCACCGCTGAGGGACGCCGCGATTCCCGTTCAAAGAGTTCCTGTTGCTCTGCCACGGTAAGATGGCTGCGCAGTTGCAAAATAAATTTCAGAAAATCCTCAACTGCAAGTCCCGAGTGATCATCACGGCGCCCCTCAACACCCCCGCGCTCACTCAGCATTTGCCGCAGCAACAAAATACCCCGCTGCCGATTCACACTATCGGCCAGAGGCAGTGCCAGTAACTCTAGAATAAGGTAAGGACGTAACCGATTCAGTTCCGTCTGAAACTGTTCCTGGAGTTCGGGAAACCAGTTTGACCGCTGCTGAAGTACCGCTAGACCGGCTTCTAGCTGAGAGGCGGCTGCTTGGTAGGACTGCCGCTGCCATTCCTCGCGTCCCAATTCCAGATAGGCCAAAGCCACAGTGAGGGTAATGTCGGCAACGGCGGCAGAAGAAGTGTAGGGGCGATTGAGATCAAGAACATCCTTTTTGAGAAATACTTCTCCCAACTTGACAACTTGGGCATAATTTCCCAGTTCATAGAGCAGTAGGAGTGCCCCCGAGAATTGCTCATCACTAATTTCAATGTAGGGAGCGGTGGCATCGGGATCCAACTGGACAATCAAATCCTCGGCATCAACCGCACGGCAGTGGCGATCGTAGGCATGGCGCTGCTCCGGTTCTCGCAAAACTGCATAGGCCTGCTCAATGAGTTCCCGACGGGTGGCAACTGTGGTGGGGGAGTGCTGCTGGGTAGGCAGTTGCAGCAGCCGATCCTGAAACGCTTGCTCAATTTGCTCCGGCGTTGCCTGAATTGGCACACCCAGCACTTGGTAATAGTCGAGAGGAATGCGCACCTGAACCCAAACCTCTATAGGATGAACTCGTCTATCAACGATGACAGCACATTCATGCACGCCCAATACCAACAGAGAACCTTTGCCGGCAGTTGCTCAACGTTTAGAAATGAAACGGCATAGTGCTAGTGTTCCCGAAAAATGGAGTGACAGGGATTCTAAAGTATCACAATTTCTGTCCCTCAGTGGGAGACTGAGGAGAGACGGGGGGCTTAACCGCGTACTTTTGCTGTAAAGCCAGAGGCCTTAAATTGCTCTAACTGCAAAGGCTCTGGTTGGTCGTAGGGCACACTAATGCGAATTTCAAACTCGCTGATGCCGGGTGGAATCACATCAATTGCACCGACCCGGGTGCGGTTTTGCAACACTGGATTACCATTGGCATCGTAGATACGGCCAAAGACATCGGCATCTACCACGGTTTTGCCCGATTTATTCTCTGCTTTACCAGTAATCAGGTAGCAGTTGGCCTTGAGGGTGGTACCCCCGGGTGTGACCGAACCCTCACCAATTTCTGGCGGACATTCGTGGTAATTCAGGTCAAAGAGCCGCACTGGAATAGCAGCGATCGCCGGCAGCGTGGCGATACTTGACCAACACAGGACACTCAGGAGCAGGCACACCACTCCTCGACGCAGATATCCCACAAACCGATTCGCACTCATGGTCATCGCTCAGCACCCAAATACGTCCCCATTATCCCACAGTGGTTAAAACCCATAGATCAACAGCGCCCAACAGCAGCGTAAAAACAGCCAAAATACCATACATCCAAGGTTGAGCGAGGGGCTTAATTACATCTGTGGGCAATCCCGTATGGGCTTCAATGGCACGCATCATTTGGGCAAAACCCGCCACTCGCATCGGCAGAAGATACCCTTGACCTGTGGCAGTCACCAGATAATAGACCCAGCCCCCTTGGCTGGTACTACGGGGCTGAAGCCCTTGAATATCTGACCAAATCAGTTGCCACTGCTGCCGCAGGAAGGGGGGAACCCAATGGGGATAGGTGAGGCGAATTCCCACAGCATCCAGTTCTACCCGTTGACTCAGGGCTCCCCAGAGGAACACACCCCCGAGGGCGATCGCCCCCCAAAGAAGCAGGGGCGAAATGGGAGCCGCCGTCTGTACCGCCAAAAACGGGAGGGGCAGCGTGAGTGCGCCGTAGAGGGCAAGGAGTGTTCCAGAAACCAAGGGCGAGGTTTTGAAGCGCAGGGGTTCAGTCATTGGTATTACCTCAAGGGTTCATCATCATTCAATCATCATTCATCAATAGAATAACCAAGTGGCAAAGGCATATTTAGTGCCCTGGATCACGGGCAAGGCGGCATGGGGATGGGTGTAGTAGGCGGGAAAGACAACAATATCTCCCGTCCGTGGGGTAACCTTTACCCCTTGGCGATCGAAATAGGTTTCTCCCCCCTCAAAGTCCTCATTGAGATAGCCCACCAGACTGACATCCCGCGTCGGGATACCTTGGGCCAGTTCCATTTGCCGACTGGCCAGCAATAGGTTGTCCACATGGCGGCGATAGCCCTCGCCCACCCGATAGCGCAGGATGGAGAAGTTTTCAATTTCAGGGAAGCGAATCCCATAGTGTTGGTAGAGGACGATTTGAATTGTTTGCGTGGCCTGGAGAAGAATCTGCCGCATCATCGCCTGTTGGGGGTCTTGGGGATCAAAGCGGAGCAAACTGCCGCCGCGCACGGAGCGATCGACCGTTCCCATGAGAATTTGCGCATCCTCAAACCCCACCTTCTCAGCTGTAGCAATCACCTGCTGACACTGGTGAACCGGAATCAAACGCTGGAAAAGGAGAATTTCACCCCCCAAGTCAAGAATTTGCAGTGGTGCGGTACTCATAGGGACTGATTGTTTCTATGATTCAGTCTAGGGAAGGCGCACTCGCAACGGCACTTTGCTCTGAACATTGCCACTGACAATCACCTCTTGGCGATCAAGCCACCCTTTTGCCCGCTGTCCCTGAACTTGAATGCGGGGATTGCTCTGGCGGTAAAAGACTCCCCCTTGGGCTTCAACTTCCTGCTGGGGAATCCGCCAAATCAGTTGAGCTGTGCGTAGTTGGGCATTGGGGCGCTGGATTTCCACCTGACCGCTAGCTTCTAGCCGCTCTTGGGGAATCCACCAATTGAGGCGTTGGGCACGCAGTTGCGACTGTTGAGGTTGGCTATTGATTTGGACCTTGTCAAAGATGGCGCGGTTTTCAGCAATCAGGAAGACACCGCGATTGGCCTGCCCTTCAATGCCTTGGCTGGGATAGCTGACCCGCAGGGGGCGATCGCTCACCAATTGCCGTTGGGGAATTAACCAGCGCACCGTTTCTCCCTCAACGCGCAGAGCAGGGTTGGGAAGCTGCACTCGGACATCCCCCTCAAGGGTGACCCGTTGATCGCTAATTGACCAGATTGCCCTTTGGGCTTGTAGCCGCTGCCCTCGGCGATCGCCCGCCCCACCGACGACTGTGACCCCCCCTTGACCGATGACCCCTGCCAACAGCCGATTGGGCTCCTGCTGCCACACTAGACTCTCCGTATTGAGCCGTAAATCCTTGACGTCCTTGGCGGCGGAGGTCACCTGAACGGCATTGAGGGCACGCAGTTCTTGGCGTCGGCTATCGGCTTCGAGGCGCTTAGCGGTCACTGTCACTTGGGGATAGCGGGCTTGCAGGTTTTTCTGGGCAATGAGTACGCCGCGATCGCCCTGCCAAACCAATTGATCGGCAATAATCGTCCCCTTTTGCTGGAGATCAGTGACCGTGGTGCGACCTTCAACCCAAAGTTGACCATGCCGCTGCCGCACATTGACCGCCTTGGCCTGCACCTTGTAAGTGGTTTTACCCTCTGCCTTTAATTCCCCCGTTAGATTTTGAATCTCCAATTGCTGGCGATTGTCATCGCGATAGCGCGCGCCCGCCGCCTGCAATACCCAGAGGAGTTGGCCTTTAGCGTTGGTTTGCCGCAGGGTCAGATTTTGCAGCTTGACATCACCCGTGATTTCTGGTTCTGGGGATGGCTCCTCCCCCACCCATTGATCCACCCAGCCACAGCCTGTCAAGGCGAGTACAAGGCAAAGGAGGAGGGGTCTAGGCAGAAGCATTGTTGTCTAAGTTCCCTAGGGTCTCGGGTGAGTCATTGTCAGCAGCTTTATCTTTCCTTTCGGCGGTATCTTGCTCCCAATGGGGGTTAACAATAGGGGATTGCGTCAGGTTACCAGTGACAGGACGGTAGGTGTAGGTTGATCGGGGCGCCTTTTGGATTTCTTCGCGAATGCTCTCAAGATCAATGTAGCGATCGGCAACGTTAATTAGGCTATCGCTAGTCATCGATCGCAGACTCACCACCTCGACCCTTGCCCCTCGGTAACTCACTGCATCCACGGCATAGGCCAAATCCCCATCACCGCTGACCAAGATGGCAGTATCATAGCAACCTACCAGTGCCATCATATCCACGGCAATTTCGACGTCAAGGTTCGCCTTTTTAGAGCCATCCGGCAGTTGGACGAGTTCCTTGGAGACGACACGATAGCCATTGCGGCGCATCCACAGCAGAAACCCCTGCTGTTTTTCATTGGTGGGGTCAACCCCCGTGTAGAAGAAGGAGCGAAAGAGACGGGAGCCTTGGGTCAAGTGGCAGAGGAGTTTTGAATAGTCAATTTCGATGCCCAGTTGCAGCGCTGCATAGAAGAGGTTGGAGCCATCAATAAAGATGGCAACGCGCCCACGGTTTTGTAACACCTGTTCCGGCGTGTAAATAACTGAAGACGAAGATGTAACCATGTAGAAATCATCTCAAAAAAAGTGTGTTATCGAAATATGAAGTCATACCTCTAGGGTATCGCGCGTCAGGGGGAATCGGCGACAGTTGCAGGCAGCAACAGTTTTTGGAAAATCGGCTCTGGATGGGCCAGAGGTTGTGACGCAGGTAAAACACCCCACTGGGCTTGGCGATCGCCCAAAAGGTCTGGGGCAACTGATCCATTAAATTTAATACTATAGCCCAACTGCCCATAGATGGCCTCACTCAGTTGGGGGATAATCGGGGCAAGCACATAGGCCACAAGGCGCACCGACTCCAATACACAGTACAGAACCTCCGCCACCGCTGCGGTTTCTCCTGCCCTATAGCGTTTCCACGGTGCCTCCTCATCAAGGAACTTATTCCCCGCCCGGGCCAGGGTCAGGGCCTGTTGGCAGACCTCATGGAAAGCTAATTGCCGATACCCTTGGCCATAGGTTTGGCTGAGGTGCTCTGCCAGTTGCCGCAGGGGATGCTCTCGCGGAATTGCTGCTCCTTGGACATTGGGCACCTTCCCATCGGTATATTTCCAAGCCATTTTTAGCGTGCGATTGAGCAAATTCCCCAGATCATTGGCCAGATCCGCATTGAGAATACTCACAAAGCGGATCTCACTAAAGTCACCATCGCGGCCAAACTCCACTTCTTTCATGAAGTAGTAGCGCACTGCATCGGCACCGTATTGCGCCACCAAGGCAAAGGGATCTAGGGTATTCCCCAAACTTTTACCCATTTTTTGACCATCCTTGGTCAGAAAGCCATGGACAAAAATTTGCTCTGGTAGTGGTAAGCCCGCCGACATCAACATTGCTGGCCAAGAGATCCCATGGAAGCGGAGAATATCCTTACCAATAATGTGCAGGTTAATTGGCCACCAGGTTTTGAGGGCATTGGCCAAGGTCGGCTCATCTTCTGGTTCCAAGAGGGCGGTGACATAGCCCAAGAGGGCATCAAACCAGACGTAGAGGGTTTGCTCCGGATCCGTGGGCACGGGAAACCCCCAAGCCAGATTCACCCGCGAAATGGAAAAGTCCTGCAGCCCTCGCTCAATAAAACTCAGCACCTCATTGCGACGGCTGGGGGGCTGGACAAAGTCAGGATGTTCAGCGTAGTGGTCTAGGAGCGCCTGCTGATATTTCGAGAGGCGGAAAAAATAGTTGCGCTCGTCTCGCCATTCCACCGTCCGATTCACATGGATCGGGCAGCGCCGACCCTCAAGCAGTTCGCGTTCTTCCTTGAATTCTTCACACTCGACACAGTACCAACCCTGCTGCTGACCTAGATAAATGTCGCCGTTGTCCCAAACCCGCTGAAAAAACTCCTTGACAATGGCATGGTGGCGAGGACTGGTGGTGCGGCTAAAGCGATCGTAGCGGATATTCAGTTGATGCCAGAGGGCTTGGAAACCAGCGGCAATCTCATCGCAGTGGGCTTGGGGACTCAAACCCCGCTGTTGTGCTGTGCGCTCAATTTTCTGGCCATGCTCATCGGTACCGGTAATGAACCGCACCTGATAGCCCTGCAAACGATAAAAGCGAGCGAGAACATCGGCAGCAATAGTCGTGTAGGCACTGCCAATGTGGGGAAGAGCATTGACGTAGTACAGGGGGGTGGTCAGTGAAAAGTGCGGTAACAAGCAGTGTTTCTCCCTAGGAGGTCGAGCAAATGGCGTTATTTATCATAGTGCCATTAGTAACAGCTTACGGGCGATCGCCCACCGCCAGATCCACCCAAGGACTCAGGGGGCCTTCCTGCTCCCGGCCATTGGCTGTCAAGTCACTGTGGCAAAGGAATAGGCGATCGCTCACCCGCGAACACAAATCCACCAGTAAATGCTCCAAACGTTCGGACTCCAATTGCCACACCCGCGCACTGGGGCTCGCCAACCCCTGCCGCAGAAACATTGGTGCCTGCCAGAGACATTGCAAGCCGCCATCCTGCCACCGTGGACTACCAGCATCTAACCAAAAATGCCAGCGATGGGCGAGTTGGGCGCTGCGATATTGAAACGTCGTCGCCAGTAAGACCCCTTGGGGCTGCCGCAGGGGAGGGGCAGGATCTGCGGTCAGAGTTCCCCGCCGCAGCAGGTAAATCCATTCCCGCAGCCGCTCAGCTGTTGGTGTGGCTTGCTGTTCTGGGAGATGATCATAAATTTGCCAGTAGGCGGCCGTGCCCTCAAGGAGCGATCGCAGGGGGGCCAATTCACCGGCTGTTAGGTTTTGCGGCCAGAGATAGCGCTGAATTGCCGCCTCTAGGAGATACACCGGCGGCTGGCTAGAATCTAGTGTACTCAGCCAATGTCGCAACTTCTCATAGGCTTCCGTGGCACGATAGCCAAAGCGATCCCAGTGGCTATAGTGGGTGTACGGTAGCAGTTCAGCTTGCTCCAGCCCCGGCTGAAAACAATAGTAAGAGAGCAGGCCTGCCCGCACGACGTCAATCTCTCGCGGCAGCAAAACCGTTAGCATCTCCGCAACCGCCGTTGCCTCTGGGATGATTCCTGTTCGTGGATAAACGAACAACAACAGCGTCAAAAGGGCACGTACGTGGGGGGATTGAATCAAGGGGCGTTGCTCATTCAGGATGACAAGGGGAACCCGTCGTTTTTCGAGTTCACTCCTGAGGACATAGCGGGCAATACTATCTAAGCCGGGGGCGAGAATGGCAATCTCTGTTGGCTGCACTACCCCCTGCTGCACGGCAGTAGCAATTGTCTCTACAACTTCCTGTAACAATTGCATCCGCGAGGTGGTTTGAATCGCAGTGATGTTTTCCGGCAGCGTCAATTGGGGAGTGCTCAGGCGTTCTTGAATGGCAACTCGTAAATCAGTTTTACCGAAAATCGTTTCTGGAAAGTGGCTTAACTCCGTCACCGTGGCTTGGTTTTGCAGCGGGAGAAAGGCATCAGGATCGGCGCCAAGACCAAGACGGACAGCGCTAATGGGTTGGTGGCTAAGGACAATCTTGATCCCCGGTTGGTTCAAGCGGGTGATCAAATCTGCCATCACTGCGGGATAGTTATGGGTGTTGTCGGCAAGAAGACACTGAAACCGCTGCTTCAAGGAGGCTTGGTAGCGGGGATGGTCAAGGAGAACGCGGCCAAATAAATCGGTGGTAATGCCATAGGTGAGAAGGCTGTGGGCAGTACACCACCTTTGCCACTGTTTTAGGGCGGTGACGATCGCCCCCACGGTTTCTGAAGGAATTTCAAGCTGATGATCCCAAATGAGTTGGGGTAGATCATCCAGACTCAGGCGGGCAAAGGCACAGAGTTGAAAAATATCGAGAAGGTGGCGAGTGGCGCGATCGGCGCCGCGGAGCTGTTCACGATTGTCACCCAGAACAGCAAAGGTGTTGTTCTGCAGCCAAGGCTGCCACAGCCGCTGTGCCCACATCAACTCTGTTTCGGGTTTGAGATGTAAAGGGAGGTGAGGAGCAACGGCATTGGCCTCGACCAGCAGCGGCCAAAAAAGTTCCACCTCCTCCTGCATGAAGCCCATTGGCGTGGCGATATAGGG
>NZ_JACOMP010000231.1:0-8143 GCF_014466085.1 Thermosynechococcus sp. OHK43 | reverse complement strand
GGGGCAGCACCGACACCCTGCCCCTCAAGCTAAGCAACATCAGGGCATTGTACCTGTTGCTATTGCCAAACAAAACCGTGGACGAGGCAACCATTAAATATAATAATTAATAATTAACTATAGAGTAATGACTCGGAGACCCCTCGGCGATCGCCAGCAGGACTAGCAATGAGCACTCCCGATTCGCAACTACCTCCCCTAACGGAAACGACCTTGTGGCAAATTCTCAATGAGGAACTGGATGATGCCACGGTCAATCGACTGCTGTGGCACTGCTTGGGCTATCGGTATGACGCCCACAGCCAAACTTGGCGGAGCGATCGCGTACCTCCAGAATGGCAGCAAGAGTATCCTCACCCCCCAGACTTCATTGGCAGCCGCCCCGCCATTGTCAAGCTCACCCGCTCTATTCCCCCTGCCCACAAACAACTTCTCAAGGAACAGTTGGGTTTTGGGGGTTACGAAATTAAGGAACTCAACCCCCGCCGTACCCGCCGTGCCACTGCTGTCAACTGGCTCCTCAGCTACATGGCCACTCAAGAGGAAGCTCAGGCAAAGTAACCCTCAGCCACCTCGATCGCCACTTGGCGGATAGCGCGATAGACGGTGGCCAGTTCCGCATCACTAATGCAGTAGGGGGGCAAGATATATAGGGTATTGCCCAAGGGTCGCAAAAGCACCCCCAGCTCAATAAAGCGGCGGCGCAGTTGGGGCACAAGGTCGCTAAAGTAGGAGGCCTCTGTTTCTAATTCCATGGCCGCGATCGTGCCACAGGTACGAAATTGCTTGAGATGACTCACATCCGCAAGATACCGTTGTTGACACTGCCAATGGCGCGCCTCCAGGCCTTGGTAAGATTCAGGGTCCGCAAGCAGCAACTGGAATGAAGCAACACTCACGGCACAGGCCAAGGGATTGCCCGTATAGGAATGACTGTGGAAGAAAGCACGGGCGGGGTCATCGGCATAAAAGGCTTGGTAAATTTCCTCCGTGGCCAATGTGACGGCAATGGGCAAGCACCCTCCCGATAGCCCTTTGGACAAACAGAGTAGATCCGGTTGCGTCGCTGCCTTTTCACAGGCAAAGAGGGCACCAGTGCGGCCAAACCCGGTCATCACCTCGTCATAGACAACTAAAACACCATAGGCTTTGGCCACCTCAGAAACTGCTCGCAAAAACTGGGGACGACACATGCGCATGCCGCCAGCTCCCTGTACCAGGGGCTCAATAAAGAGCGCTGCATAGGCGTCGGGGTCTGTTTTGAGGGTGGACTCCAGTTGAGCGATCGCCTGTGTCTCCTTGGTCTCGACCTCTGGATCTCCCGGATAGGTCGCTGGGTAGGGCAGGATCGTCAAGGGAGGGAGGAGCGGTTGAAAGGGTTGCCACCAAGGGGAACTTTGGCCGACAGTCATTGCCCCCAGCGTATCGCCATGGTACCCGCCGGCAAAGCCAATGAAGCGCGATCGCTGGGGCTGATCTCGCTGCTGCCAATACTGATAGGCCATCTTCAGCGCCACTTCCACAGCCGTTGAGCCATTGTCGGAAAAAAAGACCCGTTGTAATCCTGCTGGGGTGTGGGCACACAGGAGTTGAGCAAGCTGCTCCGCTGGCTCGTGGGTAAAGCCCGCAAAAATCACATGCTCAAGGGTTTGCGCCTGGGCGTAGAGCGCTTTTGCCAGCACAGGATGGCTATGGCCATGGAGCGTCACCCACCAACTGGAAATGGCATCAATAATCTGACGGCCATCGCTTAGTTCAAGGCAAGCCCCCTGGGCACGCACCACCTTGAGCGGCGGATCTGCGGTTTTCATTTGTGTAAAGGGTTGCCAAATGGGGGAGTCAGTCATGGTTGCAATGGGCAGCTAAACGAGCGGCAAGCGTCGTAAAAATATCTTCTGGAATGGGACAGCGGAGCGATCGCGCCAAGCGTTTTTTCTGCTGAGCCACCTTAAGACACTCAGCCGTGGGACACAGATAGGCCGATCGCCCCATTCCCCGATCCAACTGCACCTTTTGATCGGGCCAGCAGCGCACAATCCGCCAGAACTGCGAGCGATCGGCCACCCGGCCACAGGCAACACAGCGGCGCTGGGGAACAGCCATCATCCCTAACTGGCAACCTGTTCTTCGAGGGGTTCTTCAAGAGCAGCCATAGCCAAGCGATCCTCCTCTTCATAGTTGTATTGGGAGCTATCGCGCACCTCAATTTTCCAGCCCGTGAGGCGGCTTGCTAAGCGCACATTTTGGCCTTCTTTACCAATGGCTTGGGAGACCTTATCGGGGGCCACAAGCACATGGGCAATGCGGGCTTCGGGGTTGATGAGCCGCACCTCCTCCACCGGTGCCGGACTCAAGGAATTGGCAATATAGGTGGCTGGATCCGGTGACCAGCGGATCACATCAATTTTTTCCCCCCGTAGTTCATTCACCACTGCTTGAATGCGGGATCCCCGTGCCCCAATGCAGGCACCCACAGGATCGACATCCCGTTCTAAGGTATCCACCGCAATTTTGGTGCGCGGGCCGACTTTATGATTCGGGGGATTGGCTTCGCGGGCAATGGCCACAATCCGCACCACTTCATCCTCAATTTCTGGCACTTCATTGGCAAAGAGATAGACCACCAAGCCGGCATCGGCACGGGAAACCTCCAATTGGGGGCCGCGTTGGGGGCCTTCTTTGACGCGCTTGAGATACACCTTGAAGGTGGAGTTGGCGCGGTAGTTGTCGTTGGGAAGTTGTTCCCATTTCGGCAGTTCAGCCTCCACTTCCGGTTGACTAGCATCGCTGCGCACCGCCATAATCACCGATCGCCGCTCAAAACGGAGGACGCGGCCCATGAGAACGGTGCCCTCAAGCTCTTTGAATTCCTCTTGGACAAGGCGACGCTGCTGATCCCGTAATTTTTGTGCCAACACCTGCTTGGTTTGCATCGCAGCCATGCGGCCAAATTCTTGATGGTCGGGGGTGACATCCAACAGCACCGTATCGCCGACGCGGGCATCCTGTACCACCTCAATCACATCGGCAAGAGCAATCTCGCGATCGGGGTTCTCTACTGTTTCTTTAATGGTTTTGGTGGCCAAAATCCGAAAACCCTCCTGCTCCGTATCTAGTTCCACTTCAAAGTTGGCAAAGTGATCCTCCTCAAAGTGACTATGATCCGGGCGCAGACTGCGGCGATAGCGTTCGTATCCCTTCAGCAGTGCTTCCTTGAGGGCTTGATGCACTGCGTGCTTGGGCAAATTCCGCTCTTGGCTAATTTCATTGATCATGGCCCGTAGGCCGGGTAAGCGATAGATGGTCATCGTCTGTTACAACCTCGTTCTTTATGTAGATCAACTTCTGCTAAGGCTCACTGCTGGGGGTGTACAGTTGGACACTGGCAATGAGTGACCGCGGAATTGCCAGCGATCGCCCCCGTTGATTGAGATAGACATTCACCTCGTCACGGCGAATCAGGTTGCCCTCCCAAAGGGTTTTACCCCGATGGGGTGCGGTGGTCGTGACCCGTACAGGAAAGCCACGAAAGGCATCAAAGTCGCGATCGCTACTCAGGTAATCCGACAGACCAGGACTCGACACCTCGAGAACGTAGGCAAACTCCAACTCCGGCAGCCCATCCAAAGCCATCTCCAGTGCCCGACTCAGCCGCTCGCAATCCTCTAAGCTGGTGTCGTTCTCAGGATGGCGCACCTCCACCCGCAAAATGGGAGGCGATTGATGGGTAAGCCACTGCACACTCACCAGATCAAGGTTTTCTTGGTCGGCAACCTGCTGGGCAAGGGTTTGCACCACAGGCAAAAGTATCTGTATCTGCATAGGAAATAAAAAAGGCGGGACATTGCCCACCACACCCAAACAATCTCAAAAAGCGGCAACTCCTTTCCCTAACAGAAGGAGACTTGTGAATCGTTCAGAATAGAACGTTCCTGGGTGCTGCCAATAGACCACTGTTCGTGGTATTTAGTATAGCAGCTAATGGCGGGCGATCGCCACCCTGGTCAATACCCCCTCGGTGCTCCTAGCGATCGCTAAAATCGCCATTCGTCAGCTCATCACCGTCATAGTGCTCTTCCTCTAACTCCAAATCCTCCAAGACAGGATTCAAGAGCACTGCCCTCTCAGCCTCATGGTGAGTGAGCCACTGGCCTTGGGTGCGAAACCAGCGGGGCGGGTTAATGTAGCGAGCATAGTACCATGGCGGAGCAGTGGGCTGGCTAATTTCCGCCTGTACTCGAATTTTCTCACCCAGATAGTAGGCGTCTTCGGGTTCCACTTCTAACCACACTTTTTGGCCGATGATTGCTTGGGGGAGCATCATAATGGCAATTCCTCGGGGAACCTCTCCTACAACCCTTTTCTGGAAGTCCTACCCTGTCTCACACGTGCTTTGTGCTAAGGATACCCATCCTTGCGAAAAGAGCTGTACCTTACCTTCATTCTATTCAGTTGTAGCCAATCTGGGGAAATGTTGCACTTATTCAGCATCGCCCACCGTCAAGGAGAGGTAAGGCTGCGGCCGTTTTGGATCCTCGAGCTTTAAGGAAATGACTCCGGCACAGAGGACAAAGACCATTGAAACCCACAGACAGCCGACAATCCCCCCAATTTGATAAATAAGGCCAGAGAGGACAGTTCCCGCCAGTCGCCCCCCAGAGTTGGCCATGTAGTAGAAGCCAACATTCAAGGCCACTTTTTCATCGTCGGTATAGGCCAGCACCAAGTAGGAGTGGACTGCCGAATTCATGGCAAAAATCAAGCCAAAGAGAAACAACCCACCAATAATCACGGCATTGGGGTTCCAGTTGCTCATCAAGCCGAAAGCAATCACTGCTGGCACAACTGTCAGCGTAAACGTCCAAAACTGAATAGTAGCGGCTTGGGGAGGGCGACCGCGATTGAGGTATTTGAACAGAACGGGTGCTGAGGACTGGACACCGCCATAGCCAATGACCCACAGGGCAAGAAAGCCCCCCACTTCATAAAATGACCAGTTGAGGACGCTTTGCAAATAGACCGGCAGACCTACCACAAACCAGACATCCCGTGCCCCAAAGAGGAAAAAGCGGGCGGCTGAGAGAATGTTGATCTCCTTACTCTTGGAAAACAGTTGCCGAAATTTGATTGTCTTTTTGATCTGCCCCATCCCCCGCGGTAATAACCCCGCAGTGAATAGGATGAGCAGGAGGGCGATCGCCATGATCCACAGAGACGCTGTAAAGCCCACCAATGTTAACAACAAACTGCCAACAAAGAAGCCCACCCCTTTGAGGGCATTTTTAGAACCTGTAAGAATTGCCACCCACTTAAAAAGCCGCGACTCTGCCTCTTGGGGCACCACTAAGCGAATGGCACTCTTAGAACTCATCTTTGTCAGATCTTTGGCCACCCCCGACATTGCCTGTGCAGCCATCACATAGGGCACCGCAAACCACAGTGGCCATTGTTGGGTTAGGGGTGTGAGCATGATCAGCGAGATCACCTGCAAGCCAATGCCCGCGTAGAGGGTGACATTCAGTCCCCACCGGGAACCCATCCAGCCACCGAGAAAGTTGGTGACAATGCCAAAAACTTCATAAAAGAGAAATAGGAAGGCAATTTGCAGCGGTGTGTAGCCAATCTGGTTAAAGTAGAGCAGCACTAGCATTCGCAGTGCGCCATCGGTAATCGTGAACCCCCAATAGGCGAGGGTAACAATCATATAGTTGCGGACACTGGTGGACACAGCCATAGCAGACTCCCTAGGGCAAAGTAGTGGCAACACGACGAGCTAATTCAGCCATACGATTGCTGTAACCCCATTCGTTGTCATACCAGGCCAGAATTTTCACCTGCGTTTCATCCACAACCATGGTGGAGAGGGCATCGACAATGCTGGAACGGGGATCGTTGCAGTAGTCAATGGAAACAAGGGGGCGTTCCTCATAACCGAGGATTCCCTTGAGTTCGCCGGCTGCCGCGGCCTTGAGGGCTGCATTCACTGCGGCCACACTGGTGGGGCGGCTCACTTCAAAAACGCAGTCGGTGAGCGACGCATTCAACAGGGGCACCCGTACAGCTAGACCATTGAGTTTGCCTTGGAGTTCTGGATAAATGAGACCAATAGCGGTGGCTGAACCAGTCGTGGTCGGTACAAGGGACATGAGACTAGAGCGGGCCCGGCGCAAATCCTTGTGGGGGGCATCCACCAGCGTCTGGGTATTCGTGACATTGTGGATTGTGGTAATCAAGCCGTGGCGAATGCCAAAGGTTTCGTGAATAACTTTGACGACGGGGGCAAGGCAGTTTGTCGTACAGGAGGCGGCGGTGAGTAAGTGGTGGGCGTGGGGATTGTAGAGGTGATCATTGACACCCAGGACAATGTTGAGAGCCTGTTCCTTGACAGGGGCAGCAACAATCACTTTTTTCACCCCAACTGCAAAGTAGGCCGCCAGTTGCTCAGCGGTACGGAATTGACCCGAGCATTCCAGAACAATCTCGACTCCCCGTTCTTGCCAAGGTACCTCCGCCGGAGTTTTCGCTTCCGAAAAGCTAATGATCTGATCGTTGATGGCGATCGCCCCCTCCTTGGCTTGGATGGTCTGGCGCCAACGGCCATGAACCGAATCAAACTCCAGCAAATGGGCAGCAGCGGTTGTGCCTCCCTTAATCTCGTTGATGTGACGAAAATCCAGTTCGGGCCAACCCCATGCGGCACGCAAAACCAAGCGACCAATGCGGCCAAAGCCATTAATGCCAATGCCAACGCCCATGGTTTCTACTCCAGTGGGACATCCCTAAACTATTTCAAATAATCTTGAATTGTCAATCGGCAAAAATGCTTCCCCAAAAGCATGGGCTTAAACGTAAGGGCAGGGGGTTTGACTCGGATCCTGCCAACAGGGGAGCAGTGGCGGCTGAGGAATTGGCTGGGCAGGGGTACCAAAGACCATTTCGCAACTGTAGTCCCTAAAGTTCGGCGTCATTGTCAAAGGAATGCCCAGTCGCTGCCGAAAAAATTGCTCGGTGGGTTTTTTGCACAGGTTCATACACAACGCCATACATTGGGATTCAGCCAAGTAGCGGCATTTTTGGATGCGCACGCCACTGTATTGCCATTGGGGGAGTTGATCGGGGGGCATGACCTCGACCCAGTAGCGATCGCTGGCCCCCACTAACCAGCCCGTGAGGCGGGTAGCAAACCAGGCATTCCACTCACAGATCCAGCGGCTTGGTCGAAAGAGTGTGCGTATCAATGTACTCATCATTGGTGGGATAAGGCGATCAAAGACCGTGGCCACAATGGCCTGTTGCTGCGCGGGCGATCGCCCCCGTTTCAGCTGTCGGGTGATCTCAACAAAGCCAACATAGTCCCATCGCTGTGGCTCAACCCCAATGGCACTGGCGATCGCTCGGATCAGCCGAGCCAAGCACCACCGCTCTAGCCAGTTCAGGGACTCAGGCGGCATCATCAAGGTGATCGAGCACCTCAAGGGCAGCCCGGCGAACGACCGCATCCCTTTCCTGGGCCAGTAGCAGATATAGCGCCTCCTGCACCTGGCGACGCTCTGCCCCCTCAGAAACCCGAGCCAATTGGCGAATGGCCACTAGCCGGTGCAAAGGCTGCGGATGGGTCAGATCAGTCAACCACTGGGACACCTGCTGGGTCTGATGCTGCTGTTGCAGTTGACCAATGATTGTGCCGAGAAGGACGATGATGCCCACCAGGAGGATGCCAAGGATGACAAGAGCGACCACCAACCAGGGATCTGCTGTCTGTTGACCGATATGCAAGAGGGTATAGGTACCCAAAGAGGCTAGCAGCCCCCCCACCACCGTAAACGCAAAGGGATGATGCAGCCATTGGTGCATCCGTTGGCAAAGGTTTTGCCATAGCGTCAAAAGTCGGCGTTGCCAGCGACTGAGGAGAAAAATCGTACCCACACCACTCAGGGTTGCTGCCATCAGGGGGGCATCCGTTTGCCACAGGAGCAGGCCTGCCCCCAGTGCACCAATGACCCGCAAAAGACGCTCAGACAGTAGATTAAAAACAAAAGATTTCCAGCGTAGCCGTTGCGATCGCCTTTGGCGCAGCGGAGCTGAGCGCCCGTGAGGTCGCGGCAATGACCATTTCGCCCAAGAGGTAACCATAGGGTGGGTG
>NZ_JACOMP010000230.1:0-16411 GCF_014466085.1 Thermosynechococcus sp. OHK43 | reverse complement strand
CCGGTGGACTTGACTAGCCAGATTTTTCCCTTGGCCAGCGATCGCTTTTGCCTTGCCCTTTGGTATCTAGCCGATAAACACTGGCAATGGTTGTGGCAGACGACCCATACCCCAGAAACGGCGACGCTGCTGCACCAGTTGGATGATCTTGCCCGTGCCAATGGCTATGAGGTCAATCGCTTAGTCTTGGATAAAGAACCCGTAACCGCTTGGGTAAAATTGATGCTTGACCCGCAGACAAGGACAGGCTTGGTCTCTGATGTGGCCGCCGCCTATGGGCAACGGGGCGATCGCCTAATACTGGCATCTTCCCTATCGGTATTTTCCCAGCATCAAAGTAAAAAACTCTCTTGGTTGCCAGAGCACCTGTTGCGACAGCGACAAGGGATTCATGGGCTGATCTATGCCCGCTGGCCGCAGCTATTTGCCCCCTTGAGCCAGCGTTGGCCCTTACTTCAGTACCTCAATGGCATTACCGCCGGCTGGTTAGAACGTCTGCAAAGCCTTACTTTGGTGAATTATGGCGTTCGCGATCGCCTGCAACACCTAGAACTGATTCTCAGCAGCAAAAACGCTTAGAACTGTTAACAAATCCTTAGTAGGCCTGTTATCAATTGTTGTGCCGCCCTGGTTCAGGATTGGGTAAAGTAGGGAGTATTATGTTTGCAGACTGGGGTAAATATGACATCAGTCCTCGATGCGACCAATCGCGATCGCTTAATTGAAAGTGAAAGTTTAGCAGCCCGTACCCTACAGGAACGGTTGCGACTGGTGGAAGAGGTCTTGGTCGATGTCTTGGCGGCAGAATCGGGTCAAGAATTGGTTGATCTATTGCGGCGCTTAGGTGCTCTCTCTTCGCCGGAAGGTCATGTGCTCCATGCCCCAGAAGGGGAACTGCTCAAGCTCATTGAATCCCTCGAACTCAATCAAGCCATTAGAGCGGCCCGCGCTTTTAACCTCTACTTTCAAATTATTAACATCGTTGAGCAGCACTACGAACAACAATACAACCGCGAACGCGCTGCCCAAGAGAGATTGCGGCGCCGCAGCGTCATGAGTGAACCGATTTCCGGTGTCAGTGGTGAAGGTTTTCCGCTGCCTCATAATGCTGCCAACGCAACGGCTGTGCGCAGTGGGCCGAGTGAACGCCTAGAGCATAGTCTCTACGAAGCCATTCCCGCTACTCAGCAGTATGGTTCCTTTGCTTGGCTCTTTCCTCGGCTGCAGATGCTGAATGTGCCGCCGCGCCATATTCAAAAGCTTTTGGATCAACTGGACATTAAGCTGGTTTTTACTGCTCACCCGACGGAGATTGTACGGCAAACAATTCGTGATAAGCAGCGGCGGGTTGCCCGATTACTCGAGCAACTGGATGTGCTAGAGGGGGCTTCTGCACACCTGACGGATTGGAATGCCCAAACTCTACGGGCACAACTGATGGAGGAAATTCGCCTCTGGTGGCGCACGGATGAGTTGCACCAATTTAAGCCGGAAGTGCTTGATGAGGTGGAATACACCCTCCACTACTTCAAGGAGGTAATTTTTGCTGTCATTCCCAAGCTCTATCGGCGCCTGGAGCAGTCATTGCATGAAACCTTTCCCACGCTTGAGCCCCCCCGTCACAATTTCTGCCGCTTTGGTTCTTGGGTGGGGGGCGATCGCGATGGCAATCCCTATGTCAAACCAGAAGTAACGTGGCAAACCGCCTGCTATCAGCGCAACTTAGTTCTTGAGGAATATATTAAGTCCGTTGAGCGCTTAATCAATTTGCTCAGCCTGTCCCTGCACTGGTGCGATGTGCTGCCGGATTTGCTAGATTCCCTTGAGCAGGATCAGCGGCAACTCCCTAGTATCTATGACCAGTATGCGGTGCGCTATCGGCAGGAACCCTACCGCCTGAAACTGGCCTATGTGCTCAAACGGCTGCAAAATACCCGCGATCGCAACCGGGCGCTGCAAACCTACTGCATTCGCCGCCATGAGGCGGAAGAGTTAAATAATGGGCAGTTTTACTGCCACGGTGAAGAATTCTTGGCAGAATTGCTGCTAATTCAGCGTAACCTCAAGGAAACAGGACTGGCCTGCCGCGAATTGGATGATTTGATTTGCCAAGTGCAGGTCTTTGGCTTTAATTTGGCAGCCTTGGATATTCGCCAAGAAAGCACCTGTCACGCTGAGGCCCTCAATGAAATTACCGCCTATTTGGGTATTCTCCCCTGTCCCTATACAGAACTCTCAGAAACCGAACGCACTCGCTGGCTCCTCAGTGAACTCTCGACCCGTCGCCCCTTGATTCCGGGGGAACTCCCCTTTAGCGATCGCACCAATGAAATCATTGAAACATTCCGCATGGTGCGGCAACTCCAGCAGGAATTTGGCACCGATTTGTGCAATACCTACATCATCAGCATGAGCCACGAGGTCAGCGATCTGTTGGAGGTACTCCTCTTTGCCAAGGAGGCAGGCCTCTTTGATCCAGCCACTGGAGCTAGTACCCTGCAAGCCATTCCTCTGTTTGAAACGGTCGAAGATCTCAAACACGCCCCGGCGGTGCTGACGCAACTATTCTCTCTCCCCTTTTGCCGGAGCTATCTTGGAAGCAACAGTACCCCCTTTCTGCAGGAGGTCATGCTGGGCTATTCCGACAGCAATAAGGATTCCGGCTTTCTCAGTAGCAACTGGGAAATTTACAAGGCGCAGCAACAGCTCCAGAAAATTGCTGAGAATTTTGGCTTCCAACTGCGCATTTTCCACGGTCGGGGTGGCTCAGTGGGTCGGGGTGGTGGACCTGCCTATGCAGCGATTTTGGCGCAGCCAGCGCAAACGATTAAGGGACGAATCAAGATTACTGAGCAAGGGGAGGTACTGGCTTCCAAATACTCGTTGCCGGAACTAGCGCTCTTTAACCTCGAAACAGTGGCCACAGCGGTAATCCAAGCTAGTTTGCTGCGCAGTAGTATTGATGAAATTGAGCCTTGGCACGAGATTATGGAGGAGTTGGCCACGCGATCGCGCCAGTGCTATCGCCATCTCATCTATGAGCAGCCAGAATTCATTGAATTCTTTAACGAAGTCACCCCAATCCAAGAGATTAGCCAACTGCAAATTAGCTCACGGCCAACACGGCGGGGGGGCAAGAAAACCCTTGAGAGCCTGCGGGCAATTCCTTGGGTCTTTAGTTGGACGCAAACCCGTTTCCTGCTGCCGGCTTGGTATGGTGTGGGTACTGCCCTAAAGGAATTCCTTGAGGAAAAACCCGCTGAGCATCTTTCCCTCTTGCGCTACTTCTACTACAAATGGCCTTTCTTCCGCATGGTGATTTCTAAGGTTGAGATGACCCTTGCCAAGGTCGATCTAGAGATTGCCCGCTACTATGTCCAAGAACTCAGCCAGCCCCAAAACCGTGAAGCCTTCTTCCGCCTCTACGATCAGATTGCTCAGGAACATCGCCTGACCACGGAATTAGTGCTCACGATTACTGGCCATGAGCGGCTACTCGATGGGGATCCGGCGCTTCAGCGATCAGTGCAACTGCGCAATCGCACCATTGTTCCTTTGGGGTTCCTGCAAGTATCTCTTTTGAAACGGCTGCGCCAGCACAATAGCCAAACTACCTCTGGGGCAATTTTGCGCTCCCGCTATGGTCGGGGTGAATTGCTCCGGGGGGCACTCTTGACCATCAATGGCATAGCAGCGGGGATGCGCAATACGGGCTAAGCAACGGCAAGGGTGAATCATGACCCCGATGACCTGCACATTAACCCTATCTCCGGAGTTAATGCAAATCAGCGTTGAGGACTATCACTGTTGAGCTAGGCCTTTGGGAGGAAGATGACCCTATTGAACCAGTGCGGGGGGGACTGATCAAGATGGCTGTTGGGGGATAGCCCCCGAAACCTGTATTACCCAACTGCTGCCGGTCTTAATGCCAATGTTTGGTGATAGGGCAACCCTGCGCTGTTAACCACTGGTTGTAATTTCAGTTCACAGTGAACCTGGGCTAGATATTACCCTTGTTGATAATCTTAGGATCGCCCCTTGCAATTGGTGCTCGATGCCGAGGCATAGATTCCCCCCTATTGGCTTTTGAACCTGGTGGATCGACCCCTTAAAGCAACAGTGAACCTGAGCAAATAACAACGACAACTTGAGTTAGCTGAATCGCCGCATTTTGCCGGCAACCGGAGCGATTCCCGAACGACTTTGCGCCTTGAGTCGTAATCTTTCCCTAGACTGCTGTAGAAACCTTAACAGTTGCGGTTTTGGGAAATACCCCTGATATAATCGCAACGATTCTCTTGTTGACGACGCTATGAGCCACTGGCAACGAATTACAGGTGGTGTGACTGCCGCCAAAGGGTATCGAGCTGCGGGAATAACGGCAGGACTCAAAGCTTCAGGAGCACCGGATTTGGCATTGATTGTTTCCGATGTGCCAGCGATCGCCGCTGGGGTATTTACGACAAACCATATGTGTGCCGCACCCGTCAGCTACTGTCGGCAGCGGTTACAAACCAAGGGAACGGCGCAGGCCATTTTGTGTAATTCGGGTCAGGCCAATGCCGCCACGGGAGAACAGGGCTGGCAGGCGGTTTTGGCCCAAGCGGATATGGTGGCAACGGCCTTGGGGCTCAGTCCAGAGATGGTGCTTGTGGCCTCCACTGGGGTCATTGGTCAACCCATTCCCCTCGAAAAAATGCGCCAAGCGCTGCCAACCCTGACGGCAAACTTGAGTGATGGTGGTGGCGAGGCTGCTGCTCGGGCAATTATGACAACAGATTTAGTACCCAAGCAAATTGCTCTTGAAGCCGAGTGGGAGGGGCAAACCATTCGCATTGGTGGGATGGCCAAGGGGTCGGGAATGATTCACCCGAAGATGGCAACGATGCTGGCCTTTATTACTTGTGATGCCGCCGTGTCTCCCCATCTGTGGCAGGAGATGCTACAGCGCGCCTGCGATCGCTCCTTCAATCAAATTACTGTGGATAGCGACACCAGTACCAATGACAGTGTAATTGCTTTGGCCAATGGACAATCCCGTACTCCGGCGATCGCGGAGCCGGGAGCAGCCGCCACCCGCCTTGAAGAAATGCTGACGGCTGTTTGTGTACATTTAGCGAAGGCGATCGCCCGCGATGGGGAGGGGGCAACTTGCCTCATTGAAGTACAAGTGAGCGGTGCCAGTGATGATACCGCTGCCCGTCAAGTGGCCAGAACCATTGCAAGTTCAATGCTGGTCAAGTCGGCTATCTATGGCCGAGATCCCAACTGGGGACGCATTGCTGCCGCTGCGGGTTATGCCGGGGTGCCCTTTGATGCCAGTAATCTGGCCATTTCCCTGGGGGGCATTGCCATGATGCGCCAAGGTCAGCCTTTACCTTTCGATCGCGCTGCTGCCCATGCCTATTTAGTTCAGCAAGCCGCCGCCAGTAGGGATGCCAGTGGTCAGCAATCCATTGACCATCCTGTGGTGATTGAGGTAAGTATTGGCCGCGGTAGTGGTCAAGGGGTCGCTTGGGGCTGCGATCTCAGCTACGATTACATTAAAATTAACGCTGAATACACGACTTAACTGTCCGTTACGAGTGGGAGCCGGCGATCGCCACCAATCGCAACAAAAACAAAAAAGACCAACCAGGGACATTGTCAGCAGAAGTGAAAATCTTAATTATCGAAGACGATAGGACAATTGCGAGCTTAGTTGCCGAATCCCTAGCACATCAGCAGTACATTGTTGAAAGTGTCCATGATGCAGAGACGGGGCTTGACTATTTAGAAGCCAGCCCTTTTGACCTCCTTATCTTAGACCTCGGCTTACCTCGCATGGACGGTCTCAGCTTTTGCCAAATAATTCGCCAAAAAGGCCACTCACTTCCTATTCTGATGCTGACCGCTCGAGACACCAGTAGCGATAAAGTCATTGGCCTTGATGCGGGTGCCGATGACTACATTGTCAAGCCCTTTGATCTCCCTGAACTCTTGGCCAGAGTCCGTGCCCTATTGAGGCGCAAGCCACTACCCTTCACCCCTACTCTTCACTGGGGTGCCCTCGTTCTTGAGCTCGATAGCACTAAAGTAATGTACAACCATCAAGAGTTGCATCTTACACCCAAAGAGTATGCCATCTTAGAGGTGTTATTGCGCCATGGCAGCCGTATTCTGAGCCGCTCAGCTATTGTGGATCATGCTTGGCCTTTTGATGAGATGCCAGGTGAGGAAACGGTTAAAGTCCACTTAAGAAGCCTACGTCATAAGTTGAAAGCAGTAGGGGCCCCTGCTAATTTTATTGAGACTGTCTATGGTTTTGGCTATCGGCTTAATCCGAACTTCCAATCGCAAACTTAGTCAGCTGCGAAATCGCCTATTTCTCGTATACTTTCTACTGATTAATGGCATCTTATCTATTTCTTCATTGACCATTTACTCCTTGATTGTTGCTCAGCGCTTTAATCAATTAAATACCAATCTCAGGGAAGTGGGAAATTGGTCTGCCAATATTTTTTCTATTCTTCAACATGAATACGAAGAATTAAAGAAGCGGCCGGAGTATAAAGCATATGTCCCTAGAAATGAATTGGGGGTTTTACAGCCAATAACTGTTTCACAATTAATGGGTAAGTACTATTTCAGTTCTGTCTATGAAGTTATAGAGAGCCCTCGAATTAACCTTTCCCAAGGTATTCAGTGGTACGATAAGGATAGAAATCTAATTCTATACGAAGGAAAGAGATTTGGGAAGATCAACTTCCCCGATGATCTTCCTGCCTCTGGAACCATCATCGAAGCAAATCAATATCAGCGTTTTCTTCTACCGGTACATGCAACTCCGATTCAACCAGGGCAGCAGAGTCAAATTCTTGGCTACGTCTGTGTTATACAATCTACCGCTGAATTGGAAGAAGAGATTAACTATTTAAGACATGTTTTTCTATTAAATATCCTATGTATTAGCACGCTGACACTCCTTGCGGCATCTTGGTTAACTCGTAAAAATCTGGAACCAATTGTTGTTTCACTAAATCAAATCAAACAATTTACTGCGGATGCCTCTCATCAATTGCGCCATCCTCTAACGGCCATTCAAGCTTCTATTTCACTCCTAGAAATTTACTTAAATAATCTTGATTCTCCCCATTTAAATAAGGTTAAAGTTATCTCATTGGCTTGCCAGCAGATGAGTGCTTTGATTAATAAGCTTCTGATGTTGGCCCGCATGGATAACAACATATTGGATCAGAGTCAATGGGTTGAAATTGACTTAGATGAGTTATTGGATTCACTAATTGAACTGAACCGCGATCGCGCCGAAAGAAGAGGGATTCATCTGACTTATCAATGCGAGACTAATACCTATGTCCGTGGACATCCTCAACAAATTTATGAAATTTTTAGCAATCTTTTAGATAATGCGCTTCAGTACACTTCCGATCGTGGGGCGATCACTGTTTGCCTTAGAAACCAAGGGGCTTTTGCCATTGTTGAAATTCAGGATACCGGCATTGGAATTGCTCCTCAAGATCTACCCCACATTTTTGACCGATTCTGGCGCTCCGAGGAAGCAAGGCTACATTACGCCCAAGGCTCAGGATTAGGTTTGACGGTGGTTAAGACACTCGTTGATCACTATGGTGGGACCGTCAGTGTCTACAGTCAGCAACATCAGGGAACAACATTTGTTATCAAGCTGCCTGCGGCATAAGCATCCTTTCCAAGATTTTTACTTTCTCTTGCTAGGGTTGGGAAGAAACGCAGCATTGAACATTCTAAGGAGTAGTCTGCAATGAATTCTTCACAAGCTGTCCGCCTGTTTCTTTCCCTAGGGCTAGCAACGACCCTAGCTAGTTGCCAAACTCCTAATGCTGGCGGTGAAGAGGGAGGAACATCCTATCGGGTTCCCTCTGTTCCCGGCGCCTCTGCCACTGCTGTCAGCGGCAAACCAACCGGAGGCTTTAGCATTTACCTGATGGCCGGACGCGGTGAACGGGGCGAACGGGGTGAATATGGTGAACGGGGTGAACGGGGTGAACGGGGTGAATATGGCGAACGCGGTCGTTATCGATTTTGGCAGTCATAAGTTGTCTTGTTTTTGTGAGTCAAGCTCTCTTCCGAGCACTTGAGTTGTAGTGCAGCCACAATGGGGCAGGCTAGTTGCTCTGCCCCGCAGAGCAGAAAGATTCCTATGACTATCCTGTGGATACCCATCAAGAAAAGTACCCTATGCTACTGCAAATTGATCAATTACTCAGCACTCAGGAATTGAGCCGGCTAAATACACTCCTACAAGCCGGGGTGTTTGAGGACGGCAAATGGACTGCCGGGATTTATGCCAAAACGGTTAAAGACAATCAACAACTGGTGCAGGAGGGGCAGGAGTACCAAGTTGCCTCGGAAATAGTGCGCTCTGCCCTAGGGAGAAATCGGCTCTTTCAAACCTATGTCCAGCCCAAGATGATTGGTTCCCTTCTGTTTAGCCGCTACGAGGCAGGCATGGCCTATGGTACCCATATGGACAATGCCCTGATGGGAAGTGGTGATCAATTGAGGCGCTCTGATCTTTCCCTAACGATTTTTCTAAATGATCCTTTGACCTACGAAGGAGGGGCATTGGTTCTCGATACCAGCCTAGGAGAGCAGTATTTTAAGCTACCTGCGGGATCAATGATTGTTTATCCTTCTATCTTTCTCCATCGCGTGGAGGCAGTAAGTAAGGGGGTGCGCCTGGTGGCAGTTGCCTGGGTGCAAAGTTTGATTCGTGATCCCCTAGAGCGGGAACTGCTCTTTGAGTTAGATACGGTTCGCCACAGCATTTTTGAAAAGCAGGGAAAGACCGTAGAGTTTGATCTCCTGTGCAAGGTGTACTCTAACTTGCTGCGGAAATGGGCTGAAATTTAATTTGCTGCGTTCTTTTGATGAAGATGAACATCCGTCACCTACATCGTCAACTAGCGATCGCTCTGTTTTTACCCTTAGGGCTAACCGCTTGTACGGGGCTGGCCTATCGTCTAGGCCGTAGTTGGTTCAATCTATCAAAGGACTTTGGTAGAGCGATGATGGCAATCCATACGGGTAGCTGTCTGGGGGAATGGTTTAGTTGCGTTTATATGCTCTTGCTCAGCTGGGCCGTGGTTGTCTTGATTGTCAGCGGCTTCAGGTTAATTAATCCGCGGCTTCTAAAACGTCCCCTTTCTTCTGCCAAGAGGAATATAAAAGTGAGGGTAATACATCAATATGGCGCCTTGTTTCTCCTTCTACCATTGCTAATCAGTGCCATCACAGGAGTGATGTATCATTTGAGTCGCTATTGGCTGGGGTTGCCGAAGGAAAGGGTGGCTATTTTATTACAGGTCCATGAAGGGGCCTATCTGGGCGCAGCCCTAAAACCCCTCTACGTCTTGCTGCTGGGTATGGCTTTGCTCCTGATGTTTTTCACCGGCTGGCGGATGTTACGCCAACGACCCGCCTAACTTGGCCAGCAGTGCTTCCTCAATTTCCCCCTGTAGCGGCTCTGGCGTAATATCACTGAGCTGCTCAAGGGCAAAGGCCTTCACCAGTAAATCCCGTGCTTGGCGCTGATCAAGGCCGCGACTGCGCAGGTAAAAGAGGTCCTCTGCGGCCAGTTGACTGACGGTGGCACCGTGGGAGCACTTGACGTCATCGGCCACAATTTCCAGTTGTGGTTTGGTATCCACACGGGCTTTGTCGGAGAGCAGCAGCGTGCGATTGAGCTGGCTGGCATCCGTGAGTTGCGCCACTTGGGGCACGATCACTCGGCCATTGAAGATGCCATGGGCGCGATCGCCAAGAATGCACTTGTGAATCTGTTCACTCCTGCTGTGGGGAGCATGGAAGAGCACTGCCGAGTGGGTGTCCACGATCTGCTCATCCATGGCGATCGCTAGCCCCTTCAGGATTGTCTGGCTACCACTGCCTTGGATCTGCACCTGCCAATGATGGCGACTCAAGCATCCCCCCAAATCAATGGCGTGCCCCTGATAGTAGCTATCGCGCTCCTGGCGGACGGCTGTCTGCCCAATGTGAATTGCCGTCGGCGATTGGTGTTGAATTCGCACGTGGTGCAAGCAAGCAGCGGCACCTAGGGAAATTTCCGTCACAGTGTTGGTGAACTGTTGATCACCGGTGAGGGACAAAAAGCGCTCAATCAGGCTAACTTGACCGTGGGCAGCCACTTCAACGGTAAGGCGGGGTGAGACCACACTCTGCTGCTGCCGACTACTGACAAAGAACACCTCCACCGGCTCCCTGAGATGTCCTGATAGGCGCAGACACAACCGCTCTGCCAGCATTGCGGCATTGAGGTCACTGAAGACCTCCGGGGGGGCGATCGCCGGCAGGGAGGGGGACAATAACTCAACCCCCGTGGCATCCATACGGGAGAGTTCCCCGCAAAAATAGCCATCAATCAGGACAATCTGGGCAATGCTTGGAAAACTGCGTTCGCACAGTAAATGCCGCACCTCAGCAACAATTTCAGGGTTGAGGGGGGCAAGGGGCGGTTCAAAGGAGCGCGTCCGTAAAACCGATAAATCCGTAAAGCGCCAATCCTCATCACGGGGGGTCGGCAAGGTTTGCTCATGGAGGCGATCGCGGGCAGTTTGGCGTAGCACTGCCAGCTCAGGGTGGCGCAGGGGCGGGGCTAAGTTCAATAGGTCATTGAGCTCATTGGTGCAACTGGCCTTGGGCAGATCCGCTTGATCGGAATTGGCATTGACTGCAATTGTCATGATGTAGCCACCTCCTCTTCGCGAACCCAGTCATAGCCCCGTGCTTCCAGTTCTAGTGCCAGTTCCTTTGGCCCCGTGAGGACAATGCGCCCTCCCTCCATGACATGGACATAGTCGGGCACGATGTAGTCCAACAGCCGCTGATAGTGGGTAATGAGCAGAATGCAGTTGTCGGGGCGAGTGAGTTGGTTGACACCGTTGGCAACAATGCGCAGGGCATCAATATCAAGCCCAGAGTCCGTTTCATCAAGGATGGCAAGGGTTGGTTCCAGCAGGGCCATTTGCAAAATTTCATTGCGCTTTTTCTCACCGCCAGAGAAGCCCTCATTCACCCCCCGATTGAGGAAGCCTTCATCTAGCTTCACCAGTTCGAGTTTCTGCCGCACCAAATCATCAAAATCAAAGGCATCCAGTTCATCGCGGCCTTGGTGCTTACGCTTGGCATTGTAGGCTACCCGCAAAAAGTCGAGGTTGCTCACCCCCGGAATTTCAAGGGGGTATTGAAAGGCCAAAAAGATCCCTTCGCGGGCACGCTCTTCGGGGGGCAAGTCCAGGAGATTTTTGCCTTTGTAGAGGACTTCGCCACCCGTTACCGTGTAGTCGGGATGACCTGCGAGAATTTTGGAGAAGGTGCTTTTGCCGGAGCCATTGGGTCCCATGATGGCATGAATTTCTCCCGCGCGAATCGTCAAGTTGAGCCCTTTGAGAATGGGGGTGTCCTCCACACTGGCTGTTAACTTTCTAACTTCTAAAATGACTTCGCTGTCGGGACGAATCACGCCTTACCTCCCCTGCATCGTTCATAATTTTTTAATGTAGCGCAGCGGGCGGGCGATCGCGATTGAGTTTCTTGGCACAAGAGCATTGATCACAACAGCCCGCCCAGAACTGGCACCGCTGTTCAACAATGTCCGCAAACAATGTCCACAGGAGAAAACCAACCACTTCCCTATGGCACTCTCCACAGCCACGATTCCCGAACTTGACCGCCTCCACCAGCAGGCCGGCCGCTGGCAATCCCTCTCCCCGCGGCAGCGGATTCCCTATTTGAAAGCGGTTAAGGCCCTGGCTCGCCGCCATGCCACAGAGTGGGTTACCCTAGCCTGTCAAATCAAGGGGATTGATCCCCAAGGCGCCTGGGCAGGGGAAGAGTGGACAACAGGCCCTCTGGGACTGATTCTCAAGCTGGATCACTATCTCTATGCCCTGCGTCACGAGGCAACTCCCCCCGTACCCCGCTGGCGAACCGCCCCCACCGGTCAGGCGATCGCTGAGATTCTGCCGCGCAATTGGCAAGAGCGCTTACTCTGGTTTGGGGTGAAAGCGGCAGTTTGGCTCCAACCCAATCACCCCCCAACTCAAGGCAGTGCCTACCGTAACCCACCCCCACCGGGAGTTGCTGTCGTGCTGGGGGCGGGCAATATTACATCCTTGTGCTTGGCGGATGCCCTCTATCAACTCGTGGTGGCCAATCGAGTGGCACTCCTGAAGATGAATCCCCTCTTGGCTCCCTTGACGGAGTGTTTTCGTAAGATTTGTGCGCCCCTGATTGAGGCGGGCTTCCTCGAGATCATGGAGGGGGATGCCGCCCTAGGCGAAGCCCTCTGCCACCATCCCTTGACGCAGCACATTCACATTACGGGGTCCCACCACACCTACAATCGTCTGCTCTGGGGAGAAACGGCGGCTGAGCAGGCCATTCGCAAGGCGCGCCAATGCCCCAAGCTGAGGAAACCCGTAACGGCAGAATTGGGAAATGTCACGCCCTTGCTGATGGTCCCCGGGCAGTGGACGGAGTCTGAACTAGTGTATCAAGCCCGCCAAGTGGCCAGTGCCCTTGTTCACAATGCCAGCTTCAACTGCATTGGGGCGCAAATCCTGGTCACTGCTGCGGGATGGCCGCAGCGCGAGGCCTTCCTCAACGCCCTAAAGGTACAACTGCAAGGGATTCCGTCGCGTCCTGCTTACTATCCGGGGGCGATCGCCCGCTATGAATCGTTTTTGGCGGATTATCCCCAAGCCACGGTGCTGAGTCCTGCGGTGGAAGGCACGATTCCTTGGACCCTGATTGAAGGCCTCACCCCGACGGCGAATCCTCGGATTTTCCGCGAAGAGGTCTTTTGTGGTTTGTTGGCAGAGGTGCAACTGCCCGTCAATGATGCCCCTGCCTACCTTGCCACTGCGGTGACCTTTGTCAATGAGCGGCTCTGGGGCACCCTTGGCTGTAGTCTAATCATTGATCCACGGACCGAGGCCAGCTATGCAGAGGCACTGGAGCGGGCGATCGCCCAACTGCGCTACGGTTCCATTGCCATTAATGCCTGGGTCTCCTTGGCCTATGGGTTGGGCTGTACCCCCTGGGGCGCCTTTCCTGGCCATAGGCCAGCGGCCATTGGTTCTGGGGTGGGCGTCGTTCACAATAGCTTCCTGTTTGACTATCCCGAAAAAGCCGTGGTTCGTGTGCCCTTCCAGTTACCGGTGACTCCTCCTTGGTTCTATGGCCATCGCACCCTACCTCAACTGGCTCAGGCGGTCATGGACATTTACGCTGGCGGCAATCCCTTGGCTTGGCTCTCCCTCTTGACAGCGGCTCTGCGGGGCTAGGCTCATACCCGCAGGGTGACAGTGGTTCCCCCTGGGGGCAGTTCAAACTCGCGGGTCTGGGTTTGGCCTTGGGCGGTAACGGTTAAGCGATAGCGACCGAGGTAGCCGCGGCCCTGCCATTGTCCTTGGGCATTGGTGCGACCGGTCACCCTAGTCCACCAGTCTTCAAAGAGGAGCTTGCGGTAGGCGATCGCCGCTGGCTTGGCAGAAAAATCTTGGCGATAGAGTCCCGCCTGCGGACGCCAATGGTTCCCTGCCCAAAAGCCCCAAAGCAAAATTTCCTGGACGGCGGGGTGGGCAAAACCAAGGCGGTAAATCTGGCGCAGGGTCTGGGCCTGCTGTTGCTCATCGGGCAAGCTCACACTCACTTCGGTAATTTTTAAGGGCAGATTGAACTGGGCAAGGGTATCGAGGGCACGCTGCATTTTGGCCTCATCCAAGGGAGATTCCAGATGGGCTTGAATACCAATACCGCCAAGGGGCACCCCTTGGGTCAAGAGACTGCGAATCTGCTCAACATAGTCCTTTAGGCGATCGCCCTCAATAATGCCGTAGTCGTTGACATAGAGAACGGCTTCGGGATTGCCCTCACGGCACCAGTCAAACATCTCCTTAACAATGCCCTCACCAAGGCGACTGCGGAAAAAATTGCCATGGAGCATTTCATTGTTGACATCAAATTCGTTGATGCGACCGCGATAGTGGCGACAGACGGTCATGGCATGGTTTTGAACTGCTGCGCGCAATTGCTCGGGTGGCAGTGTTTTCAGCCAAGGGGGATTAAACTGCTCCACTTCCCAAAAGAGGGTATGCCCCCGCATTGGCCAGCCCTGCGCCTCTACCCAGTTCAAGATAGTGTCAGCCATGGTAAAGTCCAGCTTGCCCTGCTCTGGCTCCAATTGATACCACTTGAGGGCATTTTCATGAACCGCAGCGTTGAAGTTTTCCTGAGCCGTCTGCTTGTACCAAAGGGCAGCGGGGGGTGGGCTGGGGCGAAACATCTCCGTATCGAGGGCAACGCCAAAGGGGAAGGCGTGGCTTTGCTGTGCCAGTTCGATGCGGGCATTGGGAATCGGACGACCTTGGGCATTCTCAACCACGACGGTAAGGGGCGCCTGTCGCAACTGCTCAATTTTCTGGCTGAGGGTATCGGTGGCCACAGAAGAGAAAGAGGTACCACAGGCAACCACTAAAAGAGCCGCTAGGCAACTCAACCGAAGAAAACGGCGCCAGTTCAGCATAGATGATGACCTTTTGCGATGAGAATTTCACACGGATTGCATCTCTAAATTGCATTCCTAATAGGTCACTTGAATCCCCCGTTGGCGCAGTTGTTCCACAAAAAACTCTTCTAGGGTGGGGCGAGCCAGGCGCAGTTGTAGGATTTTGCCGCCCATTTCTTCAACGAGAGCAAGGAAGCGTTGTAGGGGAATTTTGATCACGCCTTGCCAGCGATCGCCCTGAATTTCTAGGGAATAGAGCCATTCCTGAAGGCCGTCCACATGGCCCCCTTTGCCGACCACATGATAGGCTTGGCTGCTGCCGAGGAGTTCATCAACCGTACCTGCGCAAATCAGTTCCCCCTGTGCCAAAATGCCAACGCGATCGCAAATGGCTTCCACATCCGCCAGCACATGGCTATTGAAGAAAATTGTTTTGCCCTGCTGTTTTAGGGAAAGAATGATCTCGCGAATTTGGTAGCGGCCAAGGGGGTCGAGGCCCGACATCGGTTCATCTAAAAAGACCACTTCGGGATCGTTAATTAGAGCTTGCGCCAATCCCACCCGCTGCACCATCCCCTTTGAATAGCGGCGCATTTGCTTTTTGCGGGCATCCTTGAGATTGAGGCCAACCATTTCCAATAGCAGGGGAATGCGTTTTTTGCGGGTGGCGGCACTGAGGCCAAAGAGGCCTGCCGTAAACTCTAGGAACTCCCAAGCAGTCAAATAGTCGTAGAAGTAGGGATTTTCCGGTAGGTAGCCAATCCGCTGCCGCACAGCGCGATCGCCCAAGGGATATCCCAGCAGCGTACCGTGGCCAGCCGTGGGTCGCACCAGCCCCAAAAGAATTTTTAAGAGGGTGGTCTTGCCCGCTCCATTAGGCCCCAGCAGGCCAAAGGTTTCCCCTGGCTGGACTTGCAGCGAGACAGACTTGAGGGGCGTCAGCACTGTCTGTAGCCAGAAACCAGTGCGGTAGGATTTTTGTAGGTGCTCAACTGCCACTACAGGGGGGCGATCGCCCGCAGCGCTAATCACCATAGCGGGGAGTCACCTCAGGAAGAACGGGGACGATGAAAATGCAAACCCACCAAAGCATCGTAGAGAAAGGGCAGGAAATTCCCTGGTTCCAATATACCAAGGGTTTGTTTGCAACCGTGAGCATCGAGGAGAGGTTTGACGGCGTAGTAGGCGGGCTGCACCTTGTACCAAGGGATATTCGGCCAGAGGTGATGGATCAGGTGATAGTTTTGGCCAAAAATGAGGATGTTGAGGACACGACTGGGATAGACCCGCGCATTGTGCCAGCGATCGCGCTCCGTGTGGGGACGATGGGGAAAATAGTCAAAAAACAGCCCCAGCATCAAACCCACAACCCCAGCGGGTAGGAACCAATAGTTCAAAATGTAGTCCAAATAGCCATTGAGGGCCGCAAAGGTGACAAGCCCCACCAGCGTTAGGCGGCTGAGGAACCACTCCAGCAGTTCATACTTGCGCCAAAGCCGCCGCTTAAAAAAGAAAACCTCATGGTAGAAAAAGCGGGGCGCAATTAACCACAGCGGCCCCCCCTTGGAAACGTAGTGATCAGGGTCATTTTCGGGATCATTGACATGGGCATGGTGCTGCATGTGCACGCGGGTAAAGACCGGAAAAACAAACCCCAACATCAAGGCACTGCCATGGCCCATGATGGCATTCATGATGCGATTGCTGTGGGCAACATTGTGGGAGGCATCGTGGATCACTGTGCCCATCAGGTGCAAGGCTAACATATTGGCCACAAATGAGACCCAGCCCGGCCAGTGACCTTGAAAGTAGCTCCAGGTGGATAGAATAGCGATCGCAAAT
>NZ_JACOMP010000014.1:0-9021 GCF_014466085.1 Thermosynechococcus sp. OHK43 | reverse complement strand
TGTCTGTGACCAGGCGATCGCCCCAAAGGGCGTGGAGACGCCCTCCCTGATAGCGATAAATGCCAAGGTATTGATGCCCCTGCTGGGCGCGGCGTGACACGATCCCATCCTCTTCTAGGAGTGCGTTGCGATAGTGCCAGGCCATTGTGCCCAGACTAGACAGACCCAAAAGAGGGACTTCCAATTGTTGGGCCAGTATGCGGGCAGTGACGACCCCCAACCGCGTTCCCGTAAAGCTGCCCGGACCACAGCCAATGGCGATCGCCCCCAGTTTAGCCCAAGTGTAACGACCCATGAGTTCCCCAAGGCAGGGGTGAAGTTGGCTGGCCAGTTCTCGACCCAAGGGCCATGTTTTCACCTCCAGCAGTTGATCCGCCTCCAGATCATAGAGACCGGCCACCAGTGTAGCATCACTCGTATCAAAGCCAAGACAAAGCAGATTAGCTCACTCCGATAGCGATCGCCACCAAGCCAGCCACTAAGAGCAATCCACCCCCAACCAACAGGGCTGCCCGTACTTTTTGCTGAGGTGTCCAAGGCTGCGCTTGATAGACCTTGGGTTCAATGGCAAAGTTGTTGAGGCGACCGCCCTCATCGGTGGTATAGCGCATCGAAACAAACCTCAATTCAGCGTTACAGTGCAGCTATTTTAACAAGCGAGCTTTAGGACTCTTGAGAATCCTTAACAATTTCTTGCAATTGACCATGCCGATCCAGGCGTAACCAACGACCGCGCCAGTAGATGCGATTACCAAAACAGCCCCCCAACCAAATCAGGAAACTCATCACATCCCGCAGAGGCAATAGCCACAACCACAACAGCAGCCGCGGCGTGCCCATCAAAACAATGCTGATCACGGCCTGCAACCAGCGAATCCCCTGCACCGTCAAAAAGAGCCCTAAGGTCCAAGGTGTTGGAAACAGACCCCACAGCAGGGCACTATAGACAGTGCCAAACGTCAACACTATGCCAAAATACTGATTGCCGCGATTGCTGCGAATACTGCGAGACCAGCGCAGTTCCCGTTGGACAGCCTTGAGAAAGGAATCATTGCCACAGTCATTGTCAAGGATATAGGTGGATAACTCCACCCGGTACCCCGCCCGCCAAGCCGCATATCCCAATTGATAATCTTCACCAACACGATTGAGGGCAATCTCAAAACCGCCAATTTTTTCTAGAACCTCCCGCCGCAACAGCACTGTAGGTCCAATGGCAAAACGCAGTCCCCCATCTAGGCGCCGCGCAACCAGCACACTAGGAATAAAGTCCAGACACCGCCCCAGGGCGACAAAGGCGGCTCCTAACCTTTGGGGCTGGTGATCGATGTAACCGCAGGTAACGACTCCCACCTCCGGATCCGCTAACGGTTGGGTTAGGGTGGCTAGGTAATTGGATCGAACCCGCACGTCACTATCTGTTTCCACAACCACGCCATAGCGCGCATGCGCAAATAGTTGCGATACGTTGCTGGTCTTTAGGTTGACGCCACGAATTTGGCTACAAAAATACCAACGGGCACGGTGGGGATAGGTTTCACAAATTGCCTGCAGGACGGGTATAGCAGGATCATTGGGGTTTTGCACACCAAAGAGAACTTCGTAAACGGGGTAGTTTTGCTCACACAGCGAGGACCAATTTTGCCATGCCCTTGCCTCTAAGCCACACACAGGCACCAAGATCGAGACTGCGGGCAAGGTCTCTAGGGGGGCGGTTTTCTCCTTTCTGAAATTTGTGAAAAATTGCCAAGTGAGTGCCCCTGCGACAATATAGAAAAGGGCCCCTGTACAGCTCAGCAGGGTGAGAAGAATGAGCACAAGACTCATGATCTAGCCGTAATGGTGCCACTTAGGGGTGAACTGGCACTGGCATAGGCTTTGACGGGAATGCGCCCCGCTAAGTAGGCAAGGCGGCCAGCAGTGGTTGCAAGTGCCATGGCTTTGGCCATTGCTGGGGCATTTCCCGCTTGGGCGATCGCCGTATTAATCAACAGAGCATCGGCTCCCAATTCCATGGCAGCGGCAGCCTCACTGGGCGTGCCAATCCCCGCATCCACCACAACGGGAACACTGGCTTGATCAATAATGATTTGGATATTGGCAGCATTGCGCAAACCTTGCCCTGAGCCAATGGGGGAAGCCAAAGGCATTACGGTGACACAGCCCACTTCCTCAAGGCGTTTGGCCAGCAGGGGATCTGCATTGATGTAGGGAAGAACTGCAAACCCTTCTTTGACCAGTTGCTCAGCTGCAACTAAGGTGCCAAAGGGGTCGGGCAACAGATACTTAGGATCCGGAATCACCTCAAGTTTGACAAAGTTGTTATCTTCTTGACCCAAGAGCTTGGCCATTTCTCGGCCTAAACGGGCAACGCGAATCGCCTCCTCAGCGGTTTGGCAGCCAGCGGTGTTGGGCAGTAGCCAGATTTTACTCCAGTCAAGGGCATCCACAAGTCCTTCATGACCCGGGGCATTGGTTTGAACGCGACGTACGGCTACCGTAACAATTTCGCAACCGCTTGCGGCAACACTGGCCTGCAGATCTGCAATGGAACGATACTTACCCGTACCAGTCATCAGACGTGAACGAAATTGCCGCCCAGCGATCATTAGCGGGGCATCTTCAATCAACTGCTCAGGAGGAGGCGCAGTCACCATGATGTCCTTGTGAAGTGAAAAGCACTAGGGTTTGCTTTTCTACAATATCAGGGTTACGCTCTTTGCTGCTGCGACCTTGGAAAACTTATGGCATCATAGAGGCACCATAATCACAGGAGTGCAACATTGGTGCATGGCACACATTGGCAACAATGCCGCCATTCAGGCTGCCGATCGCCTGCTACGCCAGTATGGGTTTGATTTGGATGGCTCCTCAGTTGAGGTCATCTTAGATCGCTGGTTGCGTCATTTTCCTCCCCGCTGGATTCGCCTCGCACTCATTGAAGCCCTTTATCTGGGGCGTTATAAAGCCATCTCTGTAGAGCAAATTTTAGAGCTGTGGCAACGGCGTGAGCAACCAATTTATCACTTCAACAGTGAGTTTGAAGCCATTATCTGCCAGTCATTGCCCGTTAGTGTGCCGGAACCTCCTCCTTCTCGCCTTTTAGAGACACCCAGCAATACCAGAATCAGTGAATTCCACCCCGATTCAGTTTCTGACCCATTTGTTACCAAGTTAACCAGTATTGTGCAGCAGTGGCAGTCCCAAGACTTCCTCGTGGAGCAAGGCGATCGCTCCTCCTAGGCCGTTGCAGGTTATACTCTTTTGGGTAAGATTTGGCACCTCCACCTATGGCTGTTTTTGAAGGCACCTATCAAGTTCTGGGAACGCCTCGCTTTGGCATTGTGATTTCCCGTTTCAATGATCTGATTACAACCAAGCTGCTAGAGGGTTGCCAAGATTGTCTGCGTCGTCATGGCATTGATCCCAATCCCCACGGTTCTCAAGTGGACTATGCTTGGGTACCTGGTAGTTTTGAAATCCCCCTTGTGGCAGCTCAACTGGCGGCCAGTCGTCGCTATGCTGCCATTATTTGTCTGGGGGCAATCATCCGTGGCCAAACCCCCCACTTTGATTATGTGGCTGCTGAAGTCACCAAAGGTATTGCCACTGCCTCTATGCAAACCGGTGTGCCCATTATCTACGGCATTCTCACGACTGATACGATGCAACAGGCCCTTGAGCGCGCTGGCATCAAAAGCAATAAAGGTTGGGAATATGCCCTCAATGCCCTGGAAATGGCAACCCTGATGCAAACTCTCCCCAGTGCCATCAATCCACCAACAACCAAACTCAGCCCCAGTACCCGTGTTCTCACGGATGGGTAATCCCAAACGGTCAAGCAGAAATTGCCCCCCAGAGCTACCAAGGACTGCCAATCATCGTAAATGCTGCCCAAAAGTATGGATGGGAAAGTAGACGCCCACCCCCAGGTTGAACTTCTTGGGGCAAAGGAATCGAAAGCCCTCCCCGCAGTCCAGCACTGCGCAGATGATTCTCCTCAATCACAACCTGCCCGCGGATCATGGCAAGCTGCGCCTGTCGCAAAGCCTCTGCCTTAATCGGAGCAGTTCTCAACTGGTCATAAAATGCCGTCATCAAGGCTAGTGTTCCTTCATCACTGACATACCAAAGGCTGGCAACCGAACTCTTCACACCTGCTTGGAGTGACAGTCCAGCAAACCCAAGTTCTGCATTGGCATCTCCTACTGCTGTGCGACAGGCACTCAGCGTCATTAGCTCTGTGGGTGGCTTGAATAAACGCAACTGCCCTAATTCAGCCATTGAAAGCCGCCTATCCCAAAACTGAATATAGGAATTTTGTGGCTTACCTACATTAAATTCAGCATGGGTCGCCAGATGCAGGATAGGATAGAGACTGCGCCGCCGCTGGGTTTCCAAGTTTGAGACCGTAAAAGCTTCATTGAGCAATACTTGCCCTTGACCTACCAGTTGAGTAATTGTTTGTAGCTCGATGGGAACTGCTGGCAAAGGACTTTGATCTGTGAACTTGGAGGCGCCTATTGCCAATACCGAGGCATTTTGCAACGGTTGGTAGCGGGTATCCACCAAGTTAATACTCGGAATGAGACCCAGGTTATAGCGTTCCACTAGAAACTGACCATTACGACCTATTGGACTATCACTAACTGTCGAGGAAATAAGATTTGACCCCGTGTGCAAAGCAGCGATCGGCACACTCCGTAACCCTTGATCAAGGGCAAAAACCAGTGTATTAATGCCTCGTGCTTGCAATTCAGTATCAACGCTACCCATGATCAATTGGTAGAGCTGCTGCGCGAAGGGCAGATAGGATTGGCTATTGGTTTTTGTTGGATCTCGCACTTCGCGGTTAAAAGCAGCAATGACGCGGCGCACGACTTCTTGGGGTACTCGAACGGATTGATAAATCGGTTCCCCTTGAGGCGTGATAATGAATATATCTAACTGGTTGGGTCGCCAAAAGACATGGGTCAGCGCAGGTTTTTGACCTGTTTCTTGAGCTATACGCCCCAATGATTCCTTGATTTGATCAATGTCAAGGAACTGTAGTCCCTCTTGGCCGGGAGTACTCAAAAATTCACTAAAGTACTCACCAAACTCAAAGGAATAAAGCTGCTGCAGCAGTTTGATAGCACTGTTGTAATCTCCCTGATCAAAAGCGGTACTGATTTGCTGACGGATGATTTCAATGCCGGGAAAGTAAAAGACTTGAGCGGTATTCTGGGGCAGTTGAGTGCTTTGTATCTCCTGGCCAAGATCTTGTTGAATTTGGGATTCTGGAGGTACTGGTGGGGGTGCTTGAGACACCCGATAGAGAAAACCAGGACCAGAAAATAGAGCAGGCTCAGGATAGGTGGTGTTGAATTGCTCTGAACCCGCGAGGCCGCCATTAATATTGAGATTTGGGTCAGTTGAATAAACGAGCCAGCGACCATTGGGGGTACTGAAGACATTTGGCCCATAGTTGTTAATAAAGTTATTTTCTGCAACAAGGACAATCGCATCCCCAGTCCCAACACCAGAAATTGGGGCATTAAGAACGATATCGCCTGTTAATGTTCGCAGGAAAATGCTGCGCCCTGTAATGCCTGTTGGATTAACACTGCCGACGGTAAGGGTACTGTTATTGACAAATTGCAAATCCCTCGAACTATTCAACTGAGCAGCCAGTGTCCCCACCTGGTTATTCGGGTTAGTCAAAATTGCACTGCCATCTTGTAAAGTTAAACCCAAGCTGCCTGCTCGGATGGGCGCACTTTGCGTTAGGTTCCCACTGTTTAAACTGAGGATTAGGGTATTGCCGTTGGTATTAATGCCAGTGGTCAGACCATTGACACCGTTGTTGAAACTGACGATACCTAGAGCGCCTTGATTACTCAAGTTCACATTTCCAGTGACATTTCCTGAGAGTGCCTGAAACTCATTGTTGGCATTGCTGAGGTTGAAAGTCCCCTGTCCGAGGAGTTGGAGCGTTCCCCCAGAAATGGTATGGCTGCCCTGAGTAACGCCACCACCGCTATTGAGTGTCAGATTACGACCATAGAGATTCGTTGTGCCAGAGCCATTGAACTGAATACCTAGGGAACTGGCGGCGGGGGTTTGTAGGGTGAGATTGTAGTTGAGGCTGAAGGGGCGAACATCAATGGGACCAGTGCCACTAGGATGACCGATGGTAATTAATGAAAAGCCACCCCTGATTTGGTTGAGGAGAGACTGATTAACGATTAGGTTACCCGTTGCACCATCGCCAAGGCCAACAGGGGTAGCCGCATCAATCGGTTGAAAGACAAGGTGGCCTGCCCCGTCACTATGGATATCTAGTGAGGTAGGATCACCGGAGATCTCAATCCCCCCTTGGGCTGCTAATGTGAGCACGCCATCTTGAACAGCAACAGTCAGGGAATCAGAGAGTGCCAGACCGGGATTACCATCAGTGCCGCGACCTTCGATAAGAATATTCCCATGGCCAGTCGTTCTGACTGCAGCGGGGTCAGTTGGGCCAGCGTCGAAACGAATCCCAGGGCCTGATTGCCCCCCTGTGCCCCTGAGGGTGAGGTTGCCACCTTGACTAATGATCCTGGTGGAGTTGATCTTGATGCCCGTGTTGTTGACCGCAGGACCGGTACCGCCAGTACCTGTAAGGGTAATATTCCCTGTCGTGGTTTGAATTTGTGACCCTTTAAGACCGATGCCAACTTTGGAAAATACTTTAGGGCCGCTGCCGCCCGCGCCGGTCAAGGTAAGATTGCCAGCCTCGGCCCCGATTGAGGAGTTCTGAATTGAGATACCATCCAAAGCGCTATAACTACTACCACTAGAACCACCTGTCCCTAGAATGGTGATCTCCCCAGACCCGGAGGTGAGGATTGAACTGTTACTGATCTCTACCCCGCTAGTTGTTGTTGCACCACTGCCATGAATCCTAATATGGCCACCACCTGCATTGAGAGTAGAGGATTGGATACCAACCCCAGCAGTGGTGACACCGATCGCTGGACTGGTGAAAGGATTAGAACCGCCCCCCAAAACAATATTGCCACCGTTAGAAATCAGTGAGACTGAGCTTAATTGAATGGTACCGGCACCGTTGTTATCAGCATCGGCATGGAGAATGATATTTAGTCGGCCTACGTCTGAGCGAATGTTATAAGAATAAACAAAAATGTTATTTGCGGCTTGGAAAGTTAGGGAGGCGTCGCCCCCTGCTGTCTTGGTAATAGGAGCAGCAATAGTAATATTACCCGCTTGGCTTCCAGTATCACCAGTTGTGATGATGACACTAGTCCCGGAATTCAGAGCAGCTTCAATGGCGGTATTCGCAACAGAGGCATTATCATCTGTGGGGGTAAAAATATCAGGATTGGTACCAGAAAATGTACCCTTACTGGTGCCGCCGCTAATGGTGACATTGCGTGGGTCAAGGAGCCATGTACCGGACTGACCATTAGCTGCAGTGGCATCTACTGTTCCCCAAACGCTCAGTAATTCTCGACCGGAGGTTTCAACAAAGCCCCCATTACCGCCAAGTTGGCCACCGCGTGCAGTGATAGTGCCGCCAAATTGAGTGCTGTTGTCTGCCCATGCAATGACGGTGCCACCATTGCCTTGATTGAGAGCATCTGCTGCCATCAGACTGCCGCTGTTGATAAAGAGATTCTGGGCATTGAAACTGCTATGCAATCGGTTGGTGCCAGTGGTACCTCCTAGGTAATCGCCCCCCAACAGAATCGTGCCACCCCCGAGCTGACCAGAAGCGGTTAAGTTGGTATTGATGAGGGCGATATTTTGACCGGTGATCGTGATTTTGCCACCAGTACCTATGGGATTGGCGACGGAAAGGCTGCCACTGATGACGGCGGTGTTGGTTGTGGTGGGGATTTTACTGGGGTCATGGACAAGGTGAATGGTGCCATCGGGGTTTCGAATGACGCTGTTGACAGGTTGTGAACCCTGGCCAGTGAGTAAGCTGGGTAAGTCCACAGCAGCGATCGCTCCTCCAGAGGGTAGTCGCTCCTGAGGAATCTCAAGGCTGAGCAGCATTCCCTCTTGGGAGACACGCACCATTCCTGTTTCAGGTACAGCTACAATGTGGATATTTCCTGCGGGGGCTGCGAGTATACCTGTGTTGATCACTTGGTATGCCATCAGGCTGAGGGTTTGACCCCTAGCAACCCTAAGCTCACCTTCATTGATGATGAGGCCTTTGCTCAGAAATTCAAAACCGCTGGGCTGACTATTGAGGGATAGATAGAGATTCTGGCCATTGACATCAAAGACCCCTCCCTCAAACAGCACCCGTTGAGCAGTGGAGGCATGGAAAGCAGCGGGAAGATTCAAGCGGGCATTGGGGCCAAAAACAATCCCCGCAGGGTTGAGCAGATACAGGTTGCTGTTGCCACCCGTGATTTGAATCAAGCCATTGATATAACTGGCGTTGCCACCATTGACGCCCGCAAGAATGTTGCGAATTTGCGGATTGGAGAGAAAGTTGGCGATTTGGCCATTGCCAACATTGAAGTCACGGAAGAGGTGAAAGAGATTTTGACCATTCCCCGATAGGCTGCCACCGCTAATATCAATCTGTTGACCATTGTGGATGACGGTGGTGTTAGTGCCATTGATAGCTGGGGTGATCTGGCTGTAAACAGCGTTACTGCACAGTCCCCCAAAGGCTAAGGCAATGGTAAATAGATACCGCTGTAGAGTTTTCACGATTCCAGTCTCCAGATAATTCATCGAGTCGTGCCTCTGGAGACTCTTGTGGAGGAGTTCAGAGGCTGTGGTGGAAATTGGCAATAACCATTATAGGTAGAACAATAAAATTCCCAAAATGCTATGCTTTGTTACTTCTCAATCCGTAACGATCATAGAATGAGCTTATATTCCTAGGAGTAATGGTCTTGGCACAGGGATTACGGATTGGCATTTTAGGAGCCACAGGTGCGGTTGGCACGGAAATTTTGGCAATTTTGGCGGAACGGTCGTTCCCAGTAGCAGAGTTGCGTCTGTTGGCTTCGC
>NZ_JACOMP010000229.1:0-7592 GCF_014466085.1 Thermosynechococcus sp. OHK43 | reverse complement strand
GGGCAAATCTAAACCGGCAATCATATTCAGCAGGGTTGATTTACCACAGCCGGAGTGACCAATGAGGGAGATAAATTCTCCCTTTTGAATCTGCAAGTTAATCCCCTTCAGGGCGAGATACTGCCCCCCATTGGCCAGATCAAAAACCTTTTCCACCTGATCCACTGCCACAAAGACGCCCATAATTCCCTCCTAACGATTGGCCGGCGCAATTTTGGTTTGCAGAAAGCCCACGAAGCGGTCCAATATCAAACCCACTGCGCCGATATAGATCACCGCCACAATAATTTCGCTGACATAGTTTTGCTGATAGGCATCCCAGATAAAGAAGCCAATGCCCGCCACGCCTGACATCACAATTTCCGCCGCAATAATGGCCAGCCAGGCCAAGCCAATGGCAATCCGCAGGCCAGTAAAAATATAGGGCAGCGCTGAGGGCAGAAGAATTTTCAAAAAGAAGGTTTTCTTGGAAAGTCGCAGTACCCGCGACACATTTTTGTAGTCCTGGGGAATTTCCCGGACGCCAACCGCTGTGTTAATGAGAATCGGCCAAATTGCAGTAATAAAGATAACAAAGATGGCCGCCGGCTCATTTTGCCGCAATGCTGCTAAGGAAATTGGCACCCACGCCAAGGGCGCCACCATGCGCAGAAACTGGAAGATGGGGTCAAGGGCCTTATTCAACACTGTACTGGTACCCACCAAAATTCCAACAGCAATGCCCACTACGGCCGCCAATCCGTAGCCCTGACCAACTCGGGTCAAACTAATGAGGGTCTGCCGTGCCAACCCCTGATCCAGTGGGCTCTTGTAGTAAAAGGGATGAAAAATGAGATAGCGACTGCGCTCATCAGCCAGAACTTGAATTGGGCCAGGGAGCGAGAGAATTTTAGTTGAAGAGAGAATCTGCCAAACCACCAGGAACCCAATCACACCCATAATTGGTAGGTAAAAATTCGCCCCCTGTCGGCGCAGAAACTTGATGAGGGGATTGGCATTGCCATTACGGCGCACAGATGCAATAGCCATGGAAGTCTCCGATTGAGTAGCAATAAAACACTAGGACTTGACCTTGATTTTGAGGCTGTCTAGATAGGCTTGGGGGTTATCGGGATCAAACTTGATGCCATCAAAGAAGGTTTCAACACCCCGCGATTCGGTGGTGGGAATTTCAGCCGCCGGCACTCCTAACTCTTTGGCGGCCTCTTGCCAGAGATCGCTGCGGTTGACGCGACCAATTATTTGCTTGATGTTGTCGAAATCCTTGAGTTTATCAGCGTTGAAGCCCCAGCGCAGATTTTCGGTCAGGAACCAGAGGTCATGGCTCTTGTAGGGGTAGGAGATGCTATTGCCATTGGGATCCCGCCAGTAGAGGGGTCCGATGTTAAAGTCGTTGAAATTGGGTTGACCATCCCCCATGGTGTAGGTGCCCTCATAGGGCGGTGTAAGGATATTGCCGGGAACGTTGAAGTATTCACGGCGGCTGCAAATCTGAATCAATTCGGGACGATTGGCCTTGTCATCGCACCACTGCTGAGCTTCCATTACCGCTTTCAGGAGGGCTTTGGTGGCTTTGGGGTGTTTATCGACCCAGTCAGCTCGCACGGCTAGGTACTCTTCGGGGTGGTAGGGCCACATCTGGGCTGTCAGAGCGGCCATGAAGCCAATATCATCGCTGACAATGCGGAAGGGCCAAGGATCACCGGTACTGAAGGCGTCCATGGTGCCGTTGCGCATTCCGGCAACGGTTTCGGCGGGGGGAACGGCTAACAGGTCAATGTCGCGATCTGGGTCAATGCCGTTGGCGGCAAACCAATAGCGGATCCAAAGGTCTTGGTTGACTTGGGGAAAGGTATAGGCGGCTTTGAATTTACGTCCGTTTTTAGCGGCAAAATCCTTGATATAGTTCGGGTCAGCAATTTTTAGGTGAATGCCTTTTCCTCGATTGGCTCCGGAAATGGCAATGCCGTTGCCTTGGGTATTCAGTTGGGCCAGCAGGTACATAGGTACCTTCTGATTGTTGAGGGTAATGATGCCCTCGCTGATGAGGTGTGGCATGGGCATTTGCCACTGGCCACCATCAATGCCACCACCGGCGGAGCCAATGACGACGTTGTCACGGGCACTGGCCCAGTTGGCTTGCTTGGCCAGTTGAGCGTTGGCGAGGCCATGCTTGGCAAAAAAGCCCTTTTCTTTAGCAATAATTAGGGGGGCAGACTCAACAATGGGAATAAAGCCTAGTTTAATCGTGTCTGTTTCCACCTCTGCCGCAGTTCCACCTCCCTGTTGCTGTGTTTGGGGATTTTGGGCTGGGGCGCATCCTTTGAGGGCGATCGCCCCCACGGCGGTAGCGGTAGCAGTCATTAAAAAGTGACGACGCGACAATTGAGACATAGTGTGACCTATATCGAGAACAGTAAATAGTTGACAAAAAAAGCGATTCCCAAACCGACAGGTTGGGATAGGTTTTCCAATTAACGGTGACGAAAGACCGAAATTTGGATTGCAATCAATCTATCATCACACCCCGTCAAAAAGATATAGGTCTATACTATAAACTGAAGGAATATTTTTTATTAAACTTATAACCTGAGCTAATATAATTAAGTCCCTCTATGGGCGTAATTTGCCCACTTGATTAAGGGGGGTCGGGAATAATGGCAAGGTAATTTGTTGTCAACTTTTAGCCTTGGGCTTGATTGGCAGCACTTTAGAGGATGTGCTCTTGAAGGTACACCTCAGCCTTTTCCGTAGTCAGCGGCGGGGCAAAAAGATAGCCTTGGCCAAGGGGACAGCGCAGCGATCGCAACCGTTGCAGTTGGGTGGTATTTTCAATGCCTTCGGCAATACAATCGAGGTGGAGATTGCGAGCCAAGGCCAAAATCGTGCGTACCAATTCAAAGTCTGCTTGGCTGCGATCCATTTGGGAAATAAAAGAGCGATCAATTTTAATGCCATCGAGGGGAAGATTGCGCAAATAGCTCAGGGAGGAATACCCAGTACCAAAGTCATCAATGTTAATACGTACACCCATGGCTTTGAGTCCAGCGAGAATTTTGCAGGCAGAGTCCAAGTGCTGCATTAATGCACTCTCAGTAATTTCAATCTTCAGAAATTGACCCGCTAAATGGTGGTGCTCAAGGGTTTGTTCAATCTCAGCCACAAGGTTAGGCAAAGAAAAATGATTGGCTGACAGATTAATATTCATCGTAAAGCCCACAGACTGAAGCTTAGGATAACGCTGTTGCCACTGCTGCAACTGTTCACAGGCGCTGTGCAGCACCCAGCGGGAGAGTTCAAAAATGAGACCAGTTTCTTCAGCAACAGGAATAAACACCGTGGGGGAAATGAGGGTATCTCCCTTTTGCCACCGCAGGAGTGCCTCAAAGCCTCTAAGGGATTGGCTGCCCAGATGAACAATGGGCTGATAGTGGAGAACAAAGTTCCCGCGCTCAATAGCTTGGCGTAGTTCCACTTCTAAATGCAGCCGATCACGCAGCTGTTGCAGCATCACGGGGTGAAAGACATCAATGCGATTGTGCCCTTTGGCTTTGGCGTGGTACATGGCCATGTCGGCATTCCGCAGCAGTTCCTCACTACTTCTGTAGTGGGCATCTCCCATCACTAGGCCCATACTGACAGTACTGTAGAGGGTGTAGTGATCTATTTGAAAGGGCTGACTGAGACGCTCCCGCAGCCTTTCGGCAATGGTTTGAGCCTGTTCTATGCCCTGAATGTCGTTGAGCAACACGGCAAATTCATCGCCGCCTAGGCGGGCTACAACATCTTGAGGACTGACATGGCGAGTTAGTCGCCTGGCAAATGCTTGCAAAAACAAATCCCCAATGGAGTGCCCCAGACTATCATTGAGGGTCTTGAAGCGATCCAAATCCAAACAGAGAACGGCGTAGTGGAAGTCGGGGTACTCTGCAGCATGGTTGAGGGTGAGGCGCAACTGCTCCTCAAAGAACCAGCGATTGGGTAAATGGGTGAGCCGGTCATGGCGGGCTTGGTAAAGGAGTTGGGCTTCGACTGCTTTGCGCTCTTGAATTTCCCTTTGAGCTTTTTGATAGAGTTCCGCTTGCAGGATGGCGATCGCCAACTGGATTGAAATTTGCTTGATCAGTTCAATTTCACTGTCTTGCCAGTCGCGGGGATGGGCGCATTGATGACAGATAAGCAACCCCCAGAGCCGCCCTTCCACTATGACGGGTACCACCAGATTCGCTTTGACCTGATAGTGCGCTAGCAAATCGCGATAGCAGGGCGTGACCGGGGCGATGTCTAGATTATTCACTACATGGATGCGACCCCGCTTGTAGGCTTCCACATACCGTTCCGTAAAGCAGTAGTCCCCCACTACATCTCCAAGGGCCGACAACCAAGGGGGAACGACGGCTTCAACATCCATAATGCCGCGCCAATCGTCGAGGAAGCGATAAATGAGCACGCGATCGCACCCTAGGAGTTCTCGCACATCCTTGACAGCAGTTTCCAGAATCGTCGGAAGTTCAAGGGTTTGGTGAATGTGCTGAGTAATCTGCACCAGCAGGCGATCGTATTGGGCTTGGCGCAGCAGTTGGTGTTCCACCTGATGGCGCTCAATGGCATGGCGGATACTGCGCGCCAGCAAGTGAGGACTGAGTTCCTGAATAGTTAAATAATCCTGAGCGCCACTGTGCAGTACTTGGGTAGCCAGATCAGGGCGATCGCTAGGATCAATCACAACTAGGGGCAAGTGTGGATAGCGTTGCTGGAGTGTTTGCACTGCTTTAAGAACGTGATCCCCTTGAGTAATAAGGATAAGGAGATTGGGTTTGGCCTGAGCAACCACACCGGGGGTTAAATGAGAATACAGACAGGTGTGAACTTGATAGCGAATGTAATCAATCTCTGCAAGATGTGGATATAAAATTTCACCCGATTGGGGGATGTTTTCGATCACTAATAGGTTGGTAGGTGGCGGTAAGCATTTTTTTTGAGGATATTTTTGCGCAGACTCTTCTGTGACGACTTCAAGAGGCGATAGTGATTCTGAAGGGCAGTCATCAACAGCGGACAAAACAAGGAGTTTCTCAATCATTGGTAAAGCATCGCCCAAGACATTCAAAATAAAAATTTACAAAAGTTTATCAAATGGTGTTATTGATTGCTTTTTCCTAAGTTCATTATACACACCTTTTCTAAACCACTGGGGCACCAATGGTGCTTTATGCTCTCAAGAAGCGGCTTTGCGGTTTTTCTGACTGTGATCTCATCTTTCTGAAAAGGGTGGGGATCGCTGGGGAATCGCGATAGAGAACATGTTTAGACTCCTATCAAAATTGCTCGGTTAGAAGCAGCATTCCCCCAGGGTAGGGGGCTGATCGTTGTGTTAAAAAAACAAATTCGAGGCTGGTTTTGGGTTTCTGTATCTACATTGACCCTGGCGATCGCCCTTTTGATTTCGCCATCTGTAACCCTGGCGCAGCGGAACTTGATCCCCATTGATGGTTCTGATGAGGATATGCAGCGTCTGTTTGATCTGATTTATTCATTTATTGTCCGTGCCACAACCCCGCCCGTCTTTGGCTGCAAAACAGTCCTGAGGTGGAAGTCTATCAGTTGATTCGCAGGATTTTGCATAGGGGTACCACCCTCGATATCCGTTCTATATCCGTCAGCGCCAAGATGATAACTACGGTTCCTATGGTTTTAGTTGAAATCCCTTGATCGTGCATCCCCGCACCCTCGCCCATTGGCGGATTTTTCTGGAAACCCTGCGTCACGAGGGTTGGCATGTTGTGTAGGCCTAAAGGGGATTTGGATTCCCCAGTGCCCGTGGGCATCCACGTCAGCCCCGGTATCGTGGCAGATTTTACCGCAAGAGTGGCTATGACCCTGAAGAGATTCCCATTGAAGCCGAGGCCTTTGCTGCTGAGCGCTTACCCAATATGGCACTGCAGGGGTTACAGCGGGAGTGTGCCGACGGGCTCCACCGTTCTAGGAAGGACTAACTGTTGGGGGGGATCAAGGCACCACAGTGGCGGCAATAGGGCAAGTGGCGGTAGGTGGGCCGCCCACAACTGGGACAGGGCATCCACTGCAAATAACCACAGTGGGGACAGTGTTGGTCCAAATCCCGCAATCGTTTACCACAGCGCACACAGCGTTGTTTTTGAATGCGCCCTGCCGCCTGTCGCTGTGGATTGAGGAAAACAGCTTGTGCCACTTTGATGACGCCAAACCCCACTGCTGGAATCAGCAGAATATAAAGATAGCTGACCAAAAAGAGCAGGCCGCCAAAGAGGGCAAGAATCCAACTGGACAGCCATTCAAAGAGTGCTCCCACCTGCAACAGTTCAAAGATCTTCAGCACCAAGGGAATTGAGAAGATCACCAACAGGTGCCAACTCATGAGGGCAAGCAGGCCATAGTGGTGGCGATCGCCAAAGCGATACACCCAGAGGGCAATGCTAATCAGTGGCAATAAAAAAAGAACCTGCAGGAGCAATTGCAGGCTGGGATACCAAAATTGAGAGCGCCGGTATTCGCTCTCAAGCTGGGCAAATTGGGTGGTGTCTTCTAAAAAGTTCAGGAATGCTTGGCTACTGGGTTCCTGGAGAATTGCCTGTTCAAGGGCAGCAATCTCATTTTTGAGAGCGGCGATCTGGCGATTGTTGGCTTCAAGAGTGACTTTGGCCTTGGCAGCTTCTACCAAGTTGATGGATTGCTCCGGAGGTTGTCCGGCAAGCTGCTCCAATAGGGTTGAGCCATACTCTTGGCGAATGCGGGCATTGCTGGCCTCGAGGGTTTGGATTTGCGCCTGTTTTTTCTGTTGTTGTCTGAGTCGCGCCTGATTTGGGGGATGGTTGACAGCGTCCTGATATTTTGCGTAGGTCAAGCAAATGGATGAGAGGGTTCCCAGTTTCCCTTTGGCACTCTCTTCTAGCTGCTCTAGGTGGCCCTGGGGCAATGGCTCCAAGATAATCTGCTGCTTGAGAAAACGAATCGCGCGATCGCTCCCTCTATCCTGACGATAGCTTTGCCACGGCTCATAGCAGGGCTGAGCTTGACTGGGACTCAAGGGCCAATGGCTAATTTCGCTGAGGCCACTAAAGACATTAATGAGGATAAAAATATCCACCAATATAATGACAGTGAGACTGACCCAATTGAGGGGCTCGCCATTGACAAGGCGCGATCGCCGCCAAAATGCCCCCCACGCCTGTCTGAGCTTTCGGCCTATTCTCATGGGAGCGTAAACCCAAAGGCAAGTTTCACCCGCTCTAAAGTGGCATTTGCCACACTCGCTGCCTGCTCTTGGCCTTTTTTCAGCAAATCCTTCAGGTAGCTTGGATCTGCCATAATCTCGTTGTAGCGCTGCTGAATTGGTTCAAGGGTAGCAATCACCGCGTCCGTGAGCAGGGGCTTAAACTGTCCCCAGCCCATATCGGCACACTCTGCCGCCACTGCCTCTTTAGTTTTTCCCGTAAGCACTTGATAGAGGCTCAGCAGGTTATTGGCTTCGGGGCGATCGGGATCGTCAAATGCCAAGCCACGAATCGGATCCGTTTTGCAGCGCTTGATCTTTTTGCGAATCTCTTCAGGGG
>NZ_JACOMP010000228.1:0-8706 GCF_014466085.1 Thermosynechococcus sp. OHK43 | reverse complement strand
GCGATCGCCCGCTAGTATTATCAACTTAAAAATTCTTCATTAAGTTAGGAAAGTTAGAAAAAGTTGCAAAACAACCACCAATCCTAAAAGTTAATTAAGACGGCGCCCAAATTATTCTTCTGCCTTTATGCTGAAATTACTGTTTTACCAAAGTTCAGCCCTTTACCACTTTTTGCCCAAGGATGGAAGACACTCAAAAGCCTGTAGAGCAGGCGCGCTCCTAGGCCGTAGGCCAGACTTTGCGAGCCATTCAACACTGAGTTTTTGTTAACTGGGATACTTTCTTAAGAGCGATCAAAATTTTAACGAATCTTTTGGCCGGTCCTCGCCAACTCCCTAAAAGCTAGCAAAAGTTATCTGTTGTCACCGAGGTTCTAACGATGGTTTCGACACTCCCTGAAAAACAACCCAAAAAACAAAAGGTGACAGGCTATATTCATTCAGTTGAAACCTGTGGCACGGTTGATGGTCCCGGTATCCGCTATGTCATTTTCACCCAAGGTTGTCCGCTGCGCTGTCTGTACTGCCACAATCCTGACTGCCGTGAACCCCATCAGGGGAAGCTCGTCACCGTGGATGAACTGATTGCCGACATTCAGCACTATCAGTCCTATTTGCGCCAAGGGGGCGTGACGGCCAGTGGCGGGGAACCCTTGATGCAACCGGAGTTTGTCCGCGAAATTTTTGAGCGTTGCCACGAGTTGGGATTGCACACTGCCCTAGATACCTCAGGTTACGTCGTTCTCGAGGCGGCGAAGCCAGTTGTGGCAGTCACTGATTTAGTCTTACTGGACATCAAATCCTTTCTGCCGGAGACCTATCGGCGGGTCACCAGTGTCACGATTACCCCCACCTTAGAGTTGGCCAAGTACCTTGATGAGATTCATAAACCGACCTGGATCCGCTTTGTTTTGGTACCGGGGCTGACGGATGATCCCGAAAATATGCGGGGGTTGGCGCAATTTGTGGCTAGTCTCAGCAATGTTGAGAAGGTGGAGGTGTTGCCGTTTCACAAGATGGGGGAATACAAATGGCGGCAGTTAGGGTTGCCCTATGAACTCTTTGATACCCCAGCCGCTAGTCCAGAGGAGGTGCAGCGGGCGATCGCCCTCTTTCGAGAATATGACCTCAACGTTCAATAACTTGCCAATTTGAGAAATTGCTTTTCTAAGGAGTTGGCCATGAATGCCCCAACCTTGAACAGTTACCCACCCGTTCAAAGCCTTGCCGATCTGGAAGGGCTGATTGAGCGCGTCCAACGGGCGCAGAGTCAGTACGCCCAATTTACCCAAGAGCAAGTGGATCACATTTTCCACCAAGCAGCCATGGCGGCCAACCAAGCACGGATTCCCCTGGCCAAACAAGCCGTAGCCGAAACTGGCATGGGGGTTGTCGAAGATAAAGTCATTAAAAATCACTTTGCTTCGGAATACATCTACAACAAGTACAAAAATGAAAAAACCTGCGGCGTCATTGAGGATGATCCCATTTTCGGTATCCAAAAAATTGCCGAACCGGTGGGGATCATTGCTGGTGTGGTGCCGGTCACGAACCCCACTTCAACGACCATCTTTAAGGCACTGATTGCCCTGAAAACTCGCAATGGCATTATCTTTTCGCCCCACCCCCGCGCAAAGGGCTGTACGGTTGCAGCAGCCAAGGTCGTCTTGGATGCAGCGGTCGCCGCCGGCGCGCCCCCCGATATTATTGGCTGGATTGATGAGCCGACGATTGAACTCTCTCAAGCCCTGATGCAGCACCCGCAGATCAAGCTGATTTTGGCCACGGGGGGGTCGGGCATGGTCAAGGCAGCCTATTCCTCTGGCCATCCGGCGATCGGGGTCGGGGCGGGGAATACCCCCGTGCTCATTGATGCCACAGCCGATATTCCCACGGCGGTGAGTTCGATTCTCCTCAGTAAGGCCTTTGACAATGGCATGATCTGTGCCTCGGAGCAGGCAGTGATTGTTGTTGATGAGATTTATGACGCGGTCAAAGCTGAGTTTCAACGGCGAGGTGCCTACATTCTCTCCCCTGAGGAACGGCAGCAGGTGGCCCAACTACTCCTGAAGGATGGTCGCCTCAATGCCGCCATTGTTGGTCAATCGGCAGCCACCATTGCAGCAATGGCCAATATCCAAGTGCCGCCACAGACGCGGGTACTCATCGGCGAAGTGAGTGAAGTGGGGCCGCAGGAGCCGTTTTCCTATGAGAAACTCTGTCCGGTATTGGCCTTATATCGGGCACCCCAGTTCCATAAAGGGGTGGAGATTGCGGCCCAGTTGGTGAATTTTGGGGGCAAGGGGCATACCTCTGTGCTCTATACCGATCCCCGCAATCAAGATGATATTGCCTATTTCAAATATCGCCTGCAAACGGCGCGGGTTCTAATTAACACCCCTTCTTCCCAGGGGGCAATTGGAGATCTCTACAACTTCAAGTTAGATCCGTCGCTGACCCTTGGTTGTGGCACCTGGGGCGGCAACGTCACATCGGAAAATGTTGGTCCCCGTCACTTGCTGAATATTAAAACGGTGAGCGATCGCCGGGAAAATATGCTTTGGTTCCGGGTGCCACCCAAAATCTACTTCAAACCCGGCTGTTTGCCCATTGCCCTGCGTGAGCTGGCAGGGAAAAAACGCGCCTTCCTGGTGACTGATCAACCCCTCTTTGACTTGGGCATCACTGAACCGATTGTGCACACCCTCGCAGAACTGGACATCAAGTACGACATCTTCCATGAGGTGGAGCCCGATCCAACCCTCAGTACCGTCAAGCGCGGCCTAGAGTTGCTGCGGCAATATCAACCCGATGTAATTATTGCCGTGGGGGGTGGCTCACCTATGGATGCGGCCAAGGTGATGTGGCTGTTGTACGAACACCCAACGGTGGAGTTTGACGGCCTGGCCATGCGCTTCATGGATATTCGCAAGCGGGTGTATCAATTGCCTCCCTTGGGCCAAAAGGCAATCCTAGTGGCAATTCCCACCACCTCGGGAACGGGTTCAGAAGTGACGCCCTTTGCCGTGGTTACCGACGATCGCGTGGGGATTAAATACCCCTTGGCGGACTATGCCCTTACCCCAACGATGGCAATTGTGGATCCCGACTTGGTGCTGCACATGCCCAAGAAACTGACGGCCTATGGTGGCATTGATGCGCTGACCCATGCCTTGGAGGCCTATGTGTCGGTGCTCTCGACGGAGTTTACGGAGGGACTGGCTCTAGAGGCCATCAAACTGCTCTTTACCTACCTACCCCGTGCCTATCGCTGGGGCGCTGCCGAATCTCAGGCGCGGGAAAAAGTCCACTATGGTGCTACTATCGGCGGCATGGCCTTTGCTAATGCCTTCTTGGGGGTTTGCCACTCGATGGCCCACAAACTGGGCTCCACCTTCCATGTGCCCCACGGCCTGGCGAATGCACTCATGATTTCCCATGTGATTCGCTACAATGCCACCGATGCTCCCCTGAAACAAGCTATCTTCCCGCAGTACAAGTATCCCCAAGCCAAGGAGCGCTATGCCCAAATTGCCGACTTCCTTGAATTGGGCGGCACGACTCCAGAGGAAAAAGTGGAGCGCCTCATTGCGGCAATTGAGAATTTGAAGGCCCAGTTAGAGATTCCCGCCACGATTAAGGAGGCTCTCAACAGTGAGGATCAAGCTTTCTATGAGCGGGTGGAGAGCATGGCCGAACTGGCCTTTGACGATCAGTGCACGGGAGCCAATCCCCGCTATCCGCTGATCCAAGACCTCAAGGAGTTGTATATCCTTGCCTATATGGGGTGTCGGCGGGATGCGGCAGCCTACCATCCGGAGGAAGCACCTGCGAGTTGATGTGGCGTTATATTCCCCCTTTTGCAGCGCCGGGGAAGGTACAAATGGCGGTGGATTGCTGGCTCTGGCAGGGGAGCGATCGCCCCTGTCTGCGGTTTTACACCTGGTCACCGCCAGCCATTTCCCTTGGCTACCGTCAACGGCAAATTCCGCAGCAGTGGCAACACCAGCACTGGCAAGGGCAACCTGTAGAGCTGGTGCGGCGACCCACCGGCGGGCGAGCTGTTTTACATCAAGGGGACCTCACCTACAGTTTGGTGGTGTGGGGGTTAGGGCAACGGCGGCAGCAGGTCTATGCCGATTTGTGTCAATTTCTGAAGGTGGGATTTGAGCGCCTAGGGTGGCCACTGCAGTTGGGACAGGAACGCTATCGCGCCAACGCTCCCATCAATTGCTTTGCACGGGCAACTGTGGCCGATTTAGTTTTACCGACTGGCGAGAAGGTCATTGGCAGTGCCCAAGCCTGGCGGGGCGATCGCGTCCTTCAGCACGGTTCGATTGTCCTTACCCCTGACCCCAATCTATGGCAGCAGGTCTTTGGCAGTGTTCCCCATCGGCAGTCCCTTCCCCCTTTGCCGGTGGTGCAAAGGGCTCTCTTGGACGCCTTTGAGGCGCAGTGGCAGGTGAGCCTGACCCCAGAACCCTTGAGCGATCGCGAGTGGCAAGACATTAACAGAATTTTGAACTCAGCCTGGGGCTGCCCCGCCTAGGCTATGATTGGCTTATTGTCTTGAGTATTGCCATGGTTCGCTGGCTGAGTGCACTTGTTTTAGCCTTTACGCTTTTGATCACGGGTTGTGCCTCCACCTCCCCCTCGCCCTACGAGCAGGTGCAACAGCAGAGCACCCAGCGCAATGCCCCAGCGGCAGTAAGTCGCCAAGCCACCCAAGGCAGTGAATTTAATCGCTTCTTTCCGCCGGAAGGGAATGGCTTTGAGCGCATCTTTGTCCAAGAGAAAAAGGGCTTTGCCGAGGCTAAGCTGAAAAAAGATGGCAAAGAGTTGGCGATGCTGGCCATCGCCGATACCATTAGCACCCCTGAGGCGGCAGCCAAGTTCCAAAACACCACGATGCAGATTGCCGGCTATCCAGCCGTAGAGGTGGGGACAACGCAAACGGCAATTCTGGTGGCTAACCGCTATCAGGTGAAGGTGCTCTCCCGCGATCCCAGTTTTACCGCCAGCGATCGCAAGGAATGGATTGAAAAATTTGATCTGGCTGGTTTAGCCCAACTTGCCCCCTAAGGAGACAACCGTGAGCGAACCTATCTACAAAATCGTTGATCAACTCCCCACCGGGGGTCTTACTGTTATGGCTCTCAAGTCCTTGGATTTCATCATCCCGGGGCAGTGGCAAAATATCGTTGGTTTTGATAACACGATCCGCCATGTGACGGGGGAAACGGATCCTGCCCTGATCCGCCAAATTGGCGATCGCGCCGTGCAGCTCTTTAATGACAAATCCCAAGGCTATCAGCGGGCACTGTGGCTCTATCAAACCGTGGACAATACCGATGCCCTCCTAGGGGCGGCTGCCCTTGCCAACAAAGTGGGTGAGAAAATTTCATTCTTCGGTTTCCTAGACAAAATCACCCCCAAGCCAGAGCGGGCGCAGTCCCTTGACCTCAGCCTTAAGCTGATTGTAGAAATTCTCGCCTTTTGTCAAATCAATGGCATTCCCGGTGATAGCCTCGGTGACTTCCTGCGGGCCCTTGCCGACTACAGTGGTGAATCCCTCATGCGGATGGCCGCCCTCATCTGCTTTGATGGTCTGATTCCCCTAGGGCCTGACTTTCTCCTCAAATGCTTGGGCACACTGCAAAGCTTGCAACCCAACGACTTGCAGGAAAACCCCACCTTCAAAGCCATTAGTGCTGTGGTGCCGGGGGGCAATCCCAGCGGTCAATTGGGCTTTATTATTCAGAGCTTTAATGCTGTGCAGGGGTGGATGAGCCAATTTGTGAGCAGCCACGAGTTAACGCCGCAAAAGGTGATCAATCGTCTGCAAAGCTTTATTGAACTCTCGAAAGATAACCTCGACTACTTGGGTGCTTTTTTAGACATGAGCACCAACTACTACTACCACACTGGGGTGCAAACCTTGGCGCGGCGCCTGATTGAGCGAGCAGTTGCCGAGATCTAACCTTAGGACATTTCCAGCATGCGTTGGATGGGCTTGAGGGCAGCAAGGCGCACGTCCTCGGGCAGCTGAATTTGGGGCTGGCGATCGCGCATACACAAATAGAGCTTTTCTAGGGTGTTCAGACGCATAAAGGGGCACTCGTTACAATTGCAGGTCTGATCCTGAGGCGGTGCAGGAATAAAGGTTTTCTGAGGGTTGCGCCGCTGCATCTGGTGGAGAATCCCCGGCTCGGTGACAACAATAAACGTGTCGCAAGCTTCTGTTTGGGTGTAGTTAAGCAGGGCGGTTGTTGAACCAATGAAATTGGCATGGCGGAGCACCGCCTCTTCGCATTCGGGGTGGGCAATGACCTGAGCGGTGGGGTAGGCAGCCTTGAGTTCGAGGATACGTCGCTCTGAGAAGGTTTCATGGACAATACAACTGCCCTCCCAAAGCACCATTTGCCGACCCGTTTGCGCCATCACGTAGCGGCCAAGGTTGCGATCGGGGGCAAAAATCAAGGGTTGATCCGCCGGCAACTGCTGGACAATTTTCACTGCGTTGGAACTGGTGCAGATGATGTCACTGAGGGCCTTAATTTCGGCAGAGCAGTTGATGTAGGAAATCACCAAATGGTCAGGATACTGCGCCTTAAAAGCAGCAAAGGCGTCTGCAGGGCAACTGTCTGCTAAAGAACAGCCCGCCGCCAAATCGGGCAGCAGCACCAACTTATCGGGGTTGAGGATCTTGGCGGTTTCGGCCATGAAATGCACCCCCGCAAAGACAATGACATCGGCATTGGTACTGGCCGCCTGCCGTGACAGCCCCAAGGAATCACCAATATAATCGGCCACATCTTGAATGGCCGGGTCTTGGTAGTAGTGCGCCAGAATGACTGCATTCAGTTCCCGCTTCCGGTCTTGGATAGCGGCAACCAGATCAAGGGGGAGGGGGGGGTGGGGGGCAGCAAGGGTGGCAAACACAGCGTGTCCGTTTCCTCATCAATTGATTGGCCTCGGTGTTCCTCTATTATAGTGATTTTTACCAAAATTGGTATCACTGGCAACCACCTGTTGGACGAGGGCACGGGCACCGTAGCTGACGCCGGCAGTGCCTTCCCCTGGATGTACAGAATCTCCCACTAACCACAGGTGGGGAATTGGGGTGCGGCTTGCCAAGCCAAAGGGGCCAAAGGTGCTCAGGCGTTGACTAATGCCACCGACAATGCCATCTATCCGTGCCGTGTAGCGCCAGAAGGTGCGGGGAGTGGCGGCTTCGCAGTGGACAATGTGCTCGGGCCGCAGATCAAAGAATTCCCCGAGGCGTTCCAGAGCCGTTTGGGTATATTGTGCCTTGGTGGCGGCGTAATCTAAGTGGGGCTGCCGCCAGAAATTCGGTTCGGTAAAACTAGAAGCAATCAGGGTGCGATAGCCGTCGGGAGCACGGCCATCCTGGGGCTGACTCACAGAAACAAAGAGGGAGTTGTTTTCGCCAATTGGCCCCTGAGGATCGTAGAGAAATTGCAGGTGCGGTGGACACGCTTCCGGAATGGCGGACTCCTTCACTCCCAGGTAGAGGACGAAGGCACCGGCGGCCGGCGGCAGCCTTTTTAAGCGGCGGGCATAGCCAGGGGGAAGGGCATCGCCAAGGAGCTGGGGCAGGTTTTGGGCAGGGACATTGGCCACAATGTGATCGGCGGCAACGCGCTCCAAGGTTTTTGTTTTTAGGTTTTCCACCTGTACGGCGACGGCACGCCCTCCCTCGACTTCAATGTAATGCACCCGATGACGGGTGTAGATTTGGCCGCGATCTCGCCGCAGGGCATTGGCTAGCAAATCACTGAGCACCTGCATACTGCCGTGGAGATGGTAAAGACCGTGGGGCTCCTGGGCAAGGCAGAGAGCGGTGGCACCATAGAGCAATGCCGTTTCACTGGCATCCACTTGGGAGTAGAGCTTGAGCTGGAGATCTAGAAATTGCCGCAGCCGGCGATCGCTCCCCAGACCACAGAGATTCAGCCAATCGGTTACCGTCATCAGACTAAAGGGCACCGTGAGGAGGGTGTCGGGACGCAGGGCTTGCACCAGTTTCCACAGATCAAAGCCATTGCGGGGGGGCAAAATTGGCTGCCGCTGCTGAAATCGCCAACTAATGGCAAATAGTTGTTCAAGGCCTTGCCAAAATCGCTCACTGCCCAGAAAGTGGCGTTGACGTTCTAGTCGCCAGCGATCGCGATCGCGCCAAACATTAATGGGCGTTGTTTCCTGCGGCAGATACACCGCACAGGCGGGGTCACAGGGGGTTGCTGCTGGCAGAGGCATCTCTAATTCAGCCAAAATCTGGGCATGGATCCCCCCCGGCTCTAGACCCGCCACTTGGGTGGCACCCACATCAAAGGTAAAGCCGCGTCGCTGAAAGGTTGAAGCACAGCCCCCTAATTGGGCGGCCTGTTCAAATAGTTGGACGCGGTAGCCCCGTCGTGCCAACAAGGCTGCTGTCGTCAGACCACCAATGCCGCCGCCAATGACGACCACGTGCTTTGCCATTGTTATTCCTAAGTCAGTGAGCATTACTTAGCACTTTAGCCACGGGCAGCCAGGGCTGACAAGGCAAAAGGCGATCACCTAGCGCCGCCGCAACTGCAGCTGCTCATAGACCTGCCGCAAAGACACCCGATGATAGGCCAAGGCAACAAGGGTGTGGTAAAACAAGTCTGCTACCTCGCTGGCGATCGCCTCTGGATCATC
>NZ_JACOMP010000227.1:0-6320 GCF_014466085.1 Thermosynechococcus sp. OHK43 | reverse complement strand
GGCTCGGAGATGTGTATAATACACAGTAATCGCGCCCGTTCTGGAGATTCCAAGACAAGAAGGGCGCCGCCGGCCGCTAAGCCAAATCCCTGCCGCTGGCGATCGAAGGGAGCTGCCCGCTCCTGAGCCAAGACCCCTAACTGGCGAAAGCCGGCCAAGGTTAAGGGGGAGATGGCGGATTCAACGCCTCCAGCCAACACCAAATCGCAATCCCCCTGGGCAATCAACAGTGCCCCTTGGGCAATTGCCCAGATTCCCGTGGCACAGGCGGCTGTGGGATTGAGCACTATCCCCTGAATGCCTGCAATTTGTGCTACCTGCTGCGAAACAGTTGCTGGCAAGGTTTGTAACCATGTTTCTCGCGAAAGAGCAGGCTGTCGTAACCATCTTTCCCACTGGGCTTGAAAGCCGCGACTGGAGCCGACCACTGCCCCGGCACTGCCCAGGGGAGCCGTTAATTTTGCATCCTTGAGCGCTTGAGTCGTAGTCGTTTCAATAATTTTCTCGACAGGCAAGCTCGTTGCACCCACCAGTCCTTCAGGGGTGGCTATGAGTGCTGTCTTGCCCTGACAGTACCGCTGCCATGTGGCGATCGCGGTGTCCCCAAGCGCTGTCCATAGACCAATGCCAGTAATAACAACATTCACTGCACAATTAATTCAAGATATGATCAACCTAATCAACATCGTGACGCAACATCGTGACGTGAGGACAGCAGGTTTGGAAACGGCGGCAGAGTACTGTGTAGTGATTGTTACTACAGCTACGGAAGCTGAGGCACTCTCCTTGGCCGATCAACTGGTGGCGGAGCACCTGGCTGCCTGTGTGCAGGTTCTACCTGTTCAATCAATATACCGTTGGCAAGGAGCGGTGCATCGCGCTCCAGAATGGCAATTGCTGATTAAAACCCGCATCGCTTTATTTGAGCAGGTGCGCGATCGCCTGCTGGCATTACACAGTTATGAAGTCCCAGAGATCATTGCCATGCCAATCATTGCTGGTTCTTCTGCCTATTTGAACTGGATCAAAGAGCAAACTCAAAAGCCACCTGGAGGTTAAGAAGATCTGAATCCAAGATCATCAAGATCATAAAGTTTCTATTACATTACCCATGTCAATAACCTACCCTCTATCTTTCAGTATGGTATTCTTTCCCACTCACAAGTTATCGAGCGTCGTCTTTTTCCCCCCTACCGAGTGAATTTTGAGCCAAGGATTTCCTATGGGCTTGTTAGGGCGATCGCGAATCTCTGTGCGCCAACTGGCTGAAACACCTAGACACCGCTTCAGCTAAAACTTAAGATGGAAAAATGGTCTCCCTTGCTCGAAAAAATCTTTTAGAAGACTTTAGTCGCTTTCTCGTTGCTCAACTGGGCATCACGTTTGCTGTCAGTCTCGTCACTATTCAAACGGGACTCCTTGAGGGATTTAGTCGCTCCGCCACTCTCTTGGTGAGCAAAAGCCAAGCGGATTTCTGGATTGCCTCGAATGAGCTGCGTTATTTTGGCCTGACATTGCCCATTGAGTATCAAGTTGTCCTTGATGCCCAAGCAGTTGAAGGGGTTGCGGCTGCAGAACCACTCCTGATGCAGTCGGCCATGTGGCGCCGTTCAGAGACAGAGGCGATCGATCCAGTGCAAGTGGTGGGTGTTGAACCGACAGGAACCTTGCTGCCTTTGACGACAGTTGCTGGTGCAGCCCTGAGGAAGCTAGAGGAACCCTACAGTGTCATCGTGGATCGCATTGACCTCAATGCCCTTTCCCTCACGGCTTTGGGGGAGAAAGGTCGTGTGAATAACTACCCAGCGACGGTCATTGGCTGGACGCGCGGTGTTAAATCAATTGTCTCTAGTCCCTATGTCTTTACCTCGCTGGAAACTGCGAACCTTTACTTGAACTTCCCGCGGTTTGATCCCAGTGAACCGGTACCCGAATTTTTGCCGTTGGTCTCCCCGAGTACCCGCATCAGTTATGTCATGGTCAAAGCAAAGCCGGGAGAGGATTTAGCAAAGGTGCAGGAGCGATTGCGGGCAGCGTTTCCCAACTATCAAGTGCTCAGTCGTGCTGCCCTGACTGAAATGACCCGGCGCTATTGGTTGGCCAGCACCAGTGTGGGGTTCATTTTGGGTCTAGGGGCAGGGGTGGGCATGGTTGTAGGGATAGTGATTGTGAGTCAGATTCTCTATTCCTCCGTGAGCGATCGCCTACAGGAGTATGGCACCCTGAAGGCAATGGGGGCTTCTGACGGGTACTTGTATCGAATTATTATTGAGCAAGCCCTGTGGATGGCTGTACTGGGTTATCTGCCCGGTTTAGGCCTGTCCTGGGGGTTGGGGATGTGGACCATGCAAGCTCGTGCCATCCAAATCATCATTACCCCTCAACTTGCCTTAGCCGTTTTTAGTGCCACCGTGGCCATGTGTGTCAGCGCTTCCCTATTGGCAGTGCAAAAAGTGATGCGCCTTGATCCTGCCCAAGTCTTTCGAGCTTGAATCATGCCTCACCCTGTCCTCCCTTGGTCAACCGCTCCGCCGCCAGCGAAACCTGTTCTCAGTGGTTGGGAACAGGCCTGAAGTGCCCCATTGCCCCCCTTATCCCCCAGATGATCCCCTCTCCTTGCGCGGCCTTTGCCTGTGCTCTCCATATGCAGCAGCCGACAATTCCAGTAGGGGAGGACGGCCGCCTAATCAGTCACTTGCAGTATATGCTGATGCATCCCCATAAGGAGGACAATTACAACGCAAGTCAATTTCTTTGGTGTTATTGGCGCATGGGGGATTGGATGCCCCAGTTGGTGACTGAGGGCTGTCAACTTCGGATAATGCTCGATGACTCCGGGCAACCTGCTTTGGGGTCTGGAGCAGATGGGGCAAGAGGAAGCACTGGCGGCCCTGCGGCGGATTACCGTGGATACCTATGCCCCCTACCTGGAGTGGCTGGGTACCTGCTGGGGACATGCGGTGATTCCCTCAAGCCCAGTTGCCGACATTGAGTTGGACATTCGCGCTTGGCAGCATCCATAAATCTGTAGAATAAACTATGGCATGGCAAAACTGGTACATACCTCCTTTAGGAGCAATTGTGGCGGGCTCCCTCGCTGTCACCCTTACCCGTGAACCGCTCCCTGTGGTGGCGGTCAGTTCTGTGGGGGCATTGGTGGGCACTTGGGTACAGGAGCGTCAATGTCATTCCCTTACTCCCCACATCGAGGACCTGCTGCAGCGTTTAGAGGAAAGACTGGAGCATCTTGAAACCGGAATGTCTGGGCATCACCAGCGCTGCACTGCTATTTTCTACGATATTGAAAACTTGATTAAAGGCTACAACATCAAAGCTGCAGATGTGGCCAAAATCTCCCTAGGTGCCATCCAAACCCATATTCGCCAAGCCTACCCCATCGACCGAGTGCTACTGCAACGTGCCTATGCCAACTGGAGTGATGCTCGCCTTGGGTCACTGCGCCGTGAAATGCACCAATTGGGCATTGAGCCTGTACAAGTCTTTGGCTTTTCCTACGAAAATCGCAAAAATGCCGCCGATATTCAATTGGCTATTGATGTGGTGGACTTGATTTTTCAGGATGACCGCTTTGATACATTTGTGATTGTCTCCGGGGATGGTGGCTTTGGCTCCCTTGCCAAGAAGTTACGGCAGTACGGCAAAACGGTGATTGGCTGTGCCTACGAAGATGCCGCTGGCAAGAGTTTTCAGGCCATTTGTGATGCCTTTGTGCACATTCCCGATCCAACGGTGAAATCCCGCCCGCCTGTGGTCAGTCCCGCCTGCCCCATGGAAGCTCCGGCATCAACCATCACCCCCGCCACCATTCCCTTAGATGCGGATAATCGTCGTTTGTGTGCCGATTTGAGTGTCAGTTTGGTTCGCCATGCCGAGGGGGCGATCGCTAAAACGCGGCAGATTCTCGATTGGTATCGCCGTGATTTGCTGTGTGGCAAGCTTCTGCGGGAGGAAGGGCTACCTATTAGTAAAGTCCAAGGGGCAGTGCAAGTCCTGCTGCCCAACTTTGACATTTTGCTGTTGGGGATGGTCAAGTTTTCGGAATACTTGCGCTACGTCTGCAAAAACACGATCTTCTGTGTCTTTTATTGCCAAGGCAGTGCCAATCAACTGCGTCTTGGTCTACGGGAGCATCTTCCCGCCGGTGCTGTGGTGATGGCCAATTTTGAAAAGCGTCCCCTCCACAGTCTGGCAACCTATCGGGCCCTGCTTAGTCACGAACGGGTGGCGATCGCCCAACCTACAGCCTTGGCTCATACTCTAGCATGGCTCCTTGACCATTACGAGGGCGTTGCTACCTTAGAGGAACTGGCCACTATGATTGAGAAAACCGCACCAGCAGAGATTAGTTCTAGCCAAATTGCAATTGCTTTGAATAACTGCCAAAGGGCCAATATTCTCGTGCCAGCTCCCCACGGTGGCGATCGCTATTTTGTCGCTGCCAAAATCACAACACTTCGCGAAGGCTATGCAGCACTGGCACAGTGGCTACACCAGATCCTTCAGGGGTTTTTTGAACGGGTGGGGACGGAGCCGCAACCAGAACTGTTACAGGCACTCATTGAGCCCTCTGTTTCAGTGCCCAGGTAGATCGCCATGGATTTTCCTTGGTTGGTGTGGCTAGAGACCTGTGGGAGCACGAATACATGGGCGCTGCGCCATGCCGATCAGCTCTACGGCGGCCAAGTCATCTATACTCAGGCCCAAACGCGGGGGCGAGGTCAGTACAACCGCCCTTGGCAATCCCCCCAGGGAGTGTTGACGGCCTCCTTTATTTTGCCCCATTCGCCAGCGATCGTTGCTCCCAGCGTCCAAGCAGGGATAGCGGTGATGCGTGCGTTGAGTGGGCTGCGGCCAGCGCTGGATCGCCATCTGCAATTGAAGTGGCCCAATGATGTTATGGCTCAGGGCAAGAAACTAGCGGGAATTCTCTGTGAAAGCTGTTCCCCTTGGTTGGTGGTGGGGGTGGGGCTGAACCGCTGTGTAGATGTTGAGGCAATGGGCCTTCCCCAAGCTATGAGTCTTCATCAGCTTCTTGATCCTTGGGAAGCAGTACCCACAGATTTGGAACTCTTGGCGACCATTCGTGCTGAACTGCTTTGGTGTTGGCAACGGTCACAGTGGGCGGGGGTGGCTGCGCAGCGCGACTTTCTGCGGGGGCGATCGCTCACTCTTGTCCAAGGAGAACAGAGGTGGCAGGGCATCAGTCTGGGAATTAGCGATCGCGGGACATTGCAGGTGCGCCTAACTAATGGCGAAGTGCGGGAATTTAGCAGTGGCCATGTGATCTACAGCCCCTAGAATTGGTTGCGGAAGTGGGCAGCCCGTCTGCGAAAATTGTCCTTGGTACTACAACCATCTGAGGTGCGCATGAAGGGTTGGCAGGTCTGTTGGCAACGGGCGATCGCTTTGGTTCTCAGCATCGTTCTCCTCTGGTCAATGGGGGACATCGCAGCGGCAAAATCCAGTGGCTCGCTGGCAGAGGTGGCAGCTCCTGTGGCCATTGAGGATATGAAAAATTGGTTCGATCGCTATGAACCCCGGCTGAAAATTCTCACCCCCGAAGTCAACCAAACGCTCCAAAGTCGCAATGTCACTGTCAAGCTCAGTGTCCAAGGGCTACGCCTGTTTCAGGATCAGCCCACAGGCTTGGGCCCCCATGTGGAGGTGGTGCTCGATGATCTGCCCAGCCGCAGTGTCTATGACCTGAGCACCCCCATTGAATTGACTAACCTTGAGCCGGGAACGCACCTTCTCCGTGCTTTTGTCGTCTACCCCTGGGGGGAAAGTCTGAAAAATCCCCTTGCCTATGCTCAAACCGTGTTTCATCTCTACACCGCAGATGAGGACACTCGAGCTGCTAGTCTTCCCCTGCTCACCTACAATCAGCCCAGCGGTACCTATGGCGCTGAACCGGTGCTCCTCGACTTTTATCTCAGCAACCTACCCTTGGATCAGCTACTAAACAACGAGAAGGTGTGGCAGGTGCGCTGCACGATCAATGGTCAATCTTTCACCGTCGATCGCTGGCAGGCCTACTATCTCACTGGACTGCAGCCGGGGGATAACTGGGTGCGGCTTGAACTCCTGGATGGGAATGGTCAGCGGATTCCCTCTCCCTACAATCCCATTACCCGCCTTGTCACCTATCAACCCAATGGCAAGGATGTCCTCTCGCGCCTGCTACGGGGAGAACTGGCGGCGAAAAATCTCCAAAGCAGCCTCAGTCCAGATCTGCCCAGCAACCTCCCCCCTGAACCCACCCCAGAACCAATGCCTGTTGTTGAGGCACCCCCTACTCC
>NZ_JACOMP010000226.1:0-6000 GCF_014466085.1 Thermosynechococcus sp. OHK43 | reverse complement strand
GGGTTCCCAGCACATAGAGCTTCTCTAGGCCCAGTTTGTCTTGAACGGCTCGCAGGGCCTGAATTTGACAGCCAACCCCAATCACCAAGAGCCGTTTGAGGCCAGCTTGTTCCACCTGCTCTAGCACCGAAAGATTGGGAGATAGGGTGGGCTTGTTTACCCGCGCCGCCAAAATCTCCTCACGGGTGCGGGCAATCACGGGCTTGGGGGTAAAGCGATCGCTCTCGCTATTTTGAACACAGACAACGCCCTCAACCCGTCCCGATTCCAACAGGGTAATGGCAATAGTGCTGACAATGCCCGTCCACTGGGCTCCCGGAATCGGCTCTGTTTTGCGAGCCGCCATCATCTCCCGGTGAACGCCAAAGTAGCACTCATCCCAGTTGTCAAGATCACGGGCACGGCCATGACTTTGCTGCTCAAGGGTCTCAAACTGTTGATTGAGGAAGGCACAGGCCTCTTTGACATAGTGGATATAGTAGGTGTCGCAGAGGCCACACTCACTGCATAGGGTCTTGGCGGGGCGGGGACTACCGGGCTTAAGGGCACGGGCTTTGCGATGGGCAGCAGTCATGGGCACTTACTTCAGCAGTGAACGGGCGCGATCGCAAATGGCTTCGGGGGTGAGGCCATTGTAGGCCATCAGTTCGGCAGGGCTAGCTGTTGTTTCGCCGCGCTGCCAAGCCAGTAGATCGCGAGGACAAGTGGCACGCAGCAAAATGGGTTCTAAAAGGGCAGAGGCCCCCCCCGTTACCCCCAAGAGGGCATCGCCGTCAAACAGACGCTGGAAGGTGGCCTCATCGGCAAAGCCGCCATCGGGTTCCGCGCAGGTTTGCCAAGCAACATCCCCAGGGCGGTAGAGGCGGCGGGGGTTAATTACCGAAACCAGCCGCACTCGATAGCCTAAATCCTCCAATTGGGGTAGGGCATGATACACGGGTTGCAAAATCATATCCCCCAGCACCGCTAGGACTAAGGTTCGTCCCCCTTGAGTGGATTCATAGAGGGTGAGTGCCCCCTCATCAAGGGCCTGTTCCGTTTGTGCAAAGGTGGTGCGCACCGGCAGTGGCGTTTTACTCGCAAAGATAGCAATTCCCTTGTTTTGGGTGTTCAGTGCCCAGCGGTAACACACTTGAATGCTGTTGGCATCTGGCGGGAAAAGGACAAAGATATTGCCATTGCGCAACAAAGCGGCATAGTAGGCTTCAATTTCCGGGCGTTGATGCGTCCAACCATTCCGTCCCTGCTCAAGGGCGCCGGCGGTAAAGAGAGTAACCGTCGAAGGGGTGGGACGGCGCAGTTCTGCCATCGCTTGGGTGACCGTTTGCCAGATGGGGAGACCATTAATGGCAAAGGATTCGTAGGAGCACCAAAGACTACGGCTGCCCATCAAACATAATCCTGCAGCTAGGCCCGCGCAGGCATCCTCGCTCAGGGGTTCGTATACTTGGCCATTGGGCAGTTGGTTGTAGAGGGGGTCTGTCGTTGGGTGAATGATCTTCAGGGCTTGGTTGATGTTGCCAATCCCAGAGGCCTCATTGCCATCGGCATTGGTAACAAGGTAGCGGCGATCGCGCTGCCCCACTTCTGCCACCATGCGCCCCATGGCGGTTGTGGCCACTTTGCTTTCCCCCAAGGCATAGGCCTCAAGGGCAATCTCCCCAAGGGGAGGTAAGTCTAAGACCTGCTCTGTAACCACCACCTCCGCCGCTGGCCCGCCGGCTGCTGCCACACAGTTTTGACGCACCAGTTCCCAGGCGGCAGGAGAAAGGGCACGGGCTTTGAGGGCATTGACAATATCGGGGTTGTCGAGGGTGTGCTGGGCATAAAGGTTATGGGATTTTGCCCCCTTGGCATGAACACCTGCCCCCTTCAGTTGTTTGAGGATAAAGACGGTCAGCTTGCCAGCGAGAGCCGATCGCGCTGCCTCTTGCATTCCCTTCAGGACCGCCTGCACAAAGGCCAAGCGCTGCCCAAAGGAAAACTGAGTGCTATCGACGTAGTCCCCCGCTTGACCGCTGTCGTCAAAGTCTTTGGCATCCACCAGCACCACCTCTTGGAAACCGTTGCCGTGCCAGTAGGCCATCATTTCTGGATTGGTTTTCAGAGAAACCATGCTGTGGTGTTCTTGGCTAAAGCCATTCCAAACCAGGACAGGTAGGAAATTGGTGACCTCTGGGAAAGCGGTGTGGAAGTGCGCCATGCTGCTCATGACGTAGGGCTCCCCTAGGCCGCCATCCCCTAAGGTGAAGGGAAAGAGGGTCTGGCGGTGTAACCAAGCAGCGGCCATAGCAAAGTGCTGCCCCTGTCCCAGGGGGCCGGCCGGCGCCAGAATCCCCGGAATATAGCCTGAGAGGTGGCCAAGCAGACCATGTTTTTCGCGGAAGCGATCGCGCAGGTCCTGAACCGTATAAATGCCCATTTTCTCTAGGGAGCGATCCAAGAACAGGGCGGCATAAAAGCCTGGCGCATGGTGCCCCACTTCCGTGATGATATTTTTGTGCCCCAACATCACGAGGGCAGCATAGGCTTCTGCTTGACTGGCAAAGCCGCCAGGATGACCAGAGGCCTTACTGCCGGTCATCTGTAAGATCAGATAGCGGAGGGCATCGGCATAGAGGAGCGTTTGATAGGCGGCTTCCGGAGCCTCCAGATCCCTAAGGGCTGGCTGTTGGGTACTCAGGAGTGGCCTTTGACCATAGCGATCCCAGTCTGGCCAATCATTGCCAAAATACTGAATTCCTTCACAGAAACTGGGGACTGAAGTTACCGCTGTCATAGACCCTGACCCAACTCTTGAGTGCACGCTTAGTCTCCTATCTTACAGGGGTGGGGAGTTCCCCTGAGGGCAGTTGATCAGGGAATATCCCCGAAATAACGGTGTTGGAGTGGATTGCAGGCATAGATTGATTTTTCTTGGGGAAAGGGATTAACAATGGCGTTGGTGATAGCAGGCGATCGCAGCGGCGTGGGAAAAACCACGGTTGCCCTAGCATTAAATGCGGCTCTGAGCGCCCGGGGGCAGCGGGTACAAACCTTTAAGGTGGGCCCTGACTACATTGATCCCCTGTTTCACACGGCTATCAGTGGCCGGCCTTGCCGTAACCTCGATGTGATCTTGACCAGTCCTGAGTATGTCTGCGCCTGCGTCGGCTATCACAGTCAGGGGATGGATGCAGTGCTCATTGAGGGGGTCATGGGGCTATTTGATGGCCGGGGAGGGAGCCATGAGGGCAGTACGGCACAGATTGCCCAACTTTTGCAGGCACCTCTGCTCCTGGTCTTAGATGTCCAAAAACAGGCAGCCTCGGTGGCGGCGGTGGTCTATGGCTTTTGCCACTATGATCCATCGCTCCAGATTGCTGGTGTGGTCTTGAATCGGGTGGCCAGCGATCGCCACCGGCAACTGTTAGAAGCCGCCCTTGCCCCCCTGGGGGTGCCTATTGTTGGCGTTCTCTATCGCGATCAGGCCTTGGCACTTCCCAGTCGGCACCTGGGCTTAGTGCCACCCCAGGAATCCCGCGAGTTTCAAGCCTTGGGCGATCGCCTTGCCCATTTGGGAAACACCTGTTTTGACTGGGAGCGGCTGACACCACTGCTTGCCCCTGCCCCCACCTCCTCAGACCCTCCTTTTAGTGTTTCCCCCCTGACTCAAGTCACCATTGGCATTGCCCAAGATGCAGCCTTCCACTTTTACTATGCTGACACCTTTGATTTGTGCCACGCTTTGGGGGCAACGTTAACCCCAGTCTCACCCCTACGGGATACCCACTTGCCCCCAGATCTCAATGGGTTGATCTTGGGGGGTGGCTTTCCGGAGGTGTTTGCCCCAGAGTTAGCAGCGAATCACTCGTTCCTTGGGTCGCTGCGGCAGGCCATTCAAAGGGGCATAGCCATCTATGCGGAGTGTGGTGGCCTCATGTATCTCAGCCAAGGTATTCAAACCTTCGAGGGACACTACTACCCCTTGGTGGGATACTGGCCGCCGGTTGCCCACATGGGTAAAAAACTCACCCTTGGCTATCGCCAAGCCACGGCTTTACAAACAACGGTGTGTGTGCAGGCAGGAGAGAAGGTTCAAGGCCATGAATTTCACTATTCCTGTTTGAGTGTGCCGCCCCCAAGGCCTCTGTGGCAATTGGCGGGTGAACCAGAGGGCTGGGGCAACTCCCGAATCCACGCCAGTTATCTGCATCTCCATTGGGGCGGCCATCCCCAGTGGGCAATGCGCTTTCTCCAGCAGGCAGCAAAGGTTGGATAATGCGACCCACGGCAACGTAATTTTTGAAGGTGTTTTTTAGGGTGTTGTTGGGGAAGGTCAATGCCAAAGCAATACCGCTATGGGCTCTACCTTTGCCTTGGGCTGCTAGTGATGCTCAGGGTAACTCTGGCGGCTTGGGCAACGGCACCCTCCCAGAATCTGGAGTATTGGCAGCAGGTGATCCAACAACACCAGCAGCACCAGCAGGCAGTAGGTCAGCAGCGTCAACAACTAGAACGCCTTGAGGCAGCGGCCAGCGATCGCCTGGAGGGTTTAGAAACCAATGTGGATGCAACCACCCAACAGTTGGCGGCGGCCAGCGATCGCCTGCAAGCGGCAGAAACCCTGCTCAAGGAGCTCAAGGAGCAGCAACAGGTTCTGAGTCGCCGCTACAAGGCCAGTGTTGCTGTGATTGGCGATCGCCTACGGCGGCTGCAACGCTACCGTGAGATTCCCCAGTGGGCCATGCTCTTTGAAGCAGAGACCCTCAATGACTGGCTGGAGCAGCAGGGGCGCCTGCGTCAGGTGTATGAGCGCGATCGCCAGCACTTGGCTGCCTTGGTTCGCGATCGCCAGCGACTTCAGCAGCAGCAGCGGCAAATTCAAGTACAACAGCGATTTATTCAAGCCCTGCGCCAGCAACTCCAACAGCAGCAGGCCATCTATGAACGGGAAGCCGAAAGTCAACGCCAACTCATTGCTCGTCTGCGGAGCGATCGCCAGGCCCTTGCCGCCATTGAAGCCCAACTGGCCCGTGACAGCGTCGCCATTCAGCAACTCATTAGTCAGCGCCTCGGCTATGTCCCCAGGGGCATTCCACCCCTGCCCCGCAGTGGCCGTCTTGCTTACCCCATTCAAGCACCGCTGACCAGTCCCTTTGGTTGGCGGATTCATCCCATCTTGGGCAGGCAGCGGTTCCATGCTGGTGTGGACTTTGGGGCTGATTTTGGCACCCCCATCTTTGCTGCTGAAGCGGGCACCGTGATCTTTGCCGGTTGGTCAGGGGGCTACGGGCAAACCGTGATCTTAGACCATGGCGGCGGGATGACGACGCTCTATGCCCATGCCCAGCGGCTCCTCGTACGGGAAGGCCAATTTGTGCAACAGGGGCAGCCCATTGCTGAGGTTGGCTCCACGGGACTGTCAACAGGCCCCCACCTCCACTTTGAAGTGCGCTTGAACGGCGAACCGAGCGATCCTTTGGCCTATCTCTAGGGGATTGGCTGCCAAAAGACCCCAAGGGCATTGTTGACCCGCGTCGTTGTCACCGCATGGCGATCCACCAACACCCCCCCTAGATAAAGGGCCGTTGAGCTGCCGCCATCCAGATTCACCGCATTGATCAAGCCCAACTGATGGACAATTTGTGCCCATTCTGCGAGGGTGGGCCCCATACCACCTATACGGTTGTGGGTGGTGACCCAGACAATGCTGCCATCACTGCGATTTCCCATGGCACTGCGGGGTGCCGCCTGGGCATCCAAACCCGCCCCAAATTGCTCCAGTGCCGCATTCAAGACCACTCGCCCCTGATTCACCAGTAAGGGACCCGCACCGACGATATTGGGAATGCTATTAAAGGCAGCGGGCATAGCAGTGGTTTCCAGTTGCACCGCAGCCCCCGGTGGGAAGTTTGCCAACAAGGCGGAATTCAAGTTACGCGCCACCAGTAGGAAGCCCTCTGAGGGAATCGGAACTGTTTGATGGTTACTGATGGGTTGCTGCTCCACCACCTGTTC
>NZ_JACOMP010000225.1:0-13841 GCF_014466085.1 Thermosynechococcus sp. OHK43 | reverse complement strand
GGGGGGGGGGGGGGGGGGGGGGGGTAAGGAAGCCTGTTCCAAAATTTGCAGCACTAGCTCGTAATGAATGTGGGCAGGAACGGGAACCTCATCTGAGGGGGCAGAATAACGAGTCACCGGGGCAAACACCTCCAAGGAACAACTATCTAACCTTCTAGCGGCGGCGGGGACGGCGATAGGTCAGCCGCTCGGAGCGATCGCGCTCGTAGGCAATCAGTCGGCCATAGATTTCATGCTTGGTTAAGTTTAACGAAAAAAAGACATGCCGCCGCGGATTGCCAAAGCCCTTACGGGTAAAAAACTTCACTGCGGGGGTATTAGCAGGGTCAGTATCCACCAGCATAAACCGTGCCCCCTCTTCAATCATGCGTTCGATGAGCTTATCCACGAGCCTGTCGGCAATGCCCCGCCGTTGATACTGCGGATGGACCCCTAGCCAGTTAATGTAACCATAGACCCATGGGGCTTTGCTAATAATCGTGCCCAAGATAAACCCGACCACCTGTGAATCGGCTTCGGCAACCAGACAGTATTCTGGATCGGTGTTATAGAAACCAATAACCTCCCATTCATCCCAGATGCGATAGAGGGAAGGATACAAATCACTTGTAAAAAGTTCTTCACCCAGGTGAAAGACTGGCGCAATGTCATCAATCCCCATCTCGCGAATCGTAATGTTAGTGGGTTCAGAGCGCTCTTCTTCTTTGGTGGGAACGATCTCTAAATCAACTAAATTGTGGTCGATGGGATCATCGGTGTGCAAAGACATACAAACTTTGTACCGAGCTATTTCTAGCTTAGCCTATGTTCATTGGCATCAAGCGGGCAATTCTAACGCACTTCCACAACGGCCTCTAGGGGATAGCGCACCTTGGGGGAAGTTGCATACTGGTCATCAGCGGCCCGGTAGCCAGCGGCACACACAACTACGGCATGGTAGCCTTGGGCAGGGAGGTTGAGAAGGCGGTCGTACTCTTGAGGTAAGAACCCCTCCATAGGACAGGTGTCAATTCCAAGCAGGGCCGCCGTCACCATGAACTGCCCCAAAGCAATATAAACTTGGCGGGCTGACCATTCATCAACATTCAGAGGATAAGGGGGCGATTGCAAGAAGCCCTTGACTAAATCTCCATACCCTTGCAGCTCTTCCACTGAGGTTTGGCGGACTTCCGCTTGCCGTGCAAGGTAGCGATCGACATCGGCAGCATTCAAATGACTTTTGATCGCAAAGACCACTAAGTGAGAGGCATCCACCACCTGCCGTTGATTCCAAGTGTGCGGCAGCAGGGCTTGGCGCAGTTCTGGGGTTTCAATGACGTAAAACTTCCACGGTTGCAGACCAAAGGAGGAAGGAGCGAGGACCAAACTTTGTAGAAGTGTTTGCCACAGAACCGCAGGAATTTTGCGATTAGGATCAAACTTTTTTGTGGCATAGCGCCATTGCAATTGCTGCAAAATCACTGTTGCCAAAACAGGTGTCTCAGTCATGGGTCACCACATTTTTCTCAAGCACAAGATTTTTCTCAAGCACAAGCATAGAACCGTCTCAACACTATCGCCGTATTGAACAGGAATGAGTAAAACTGCCAAAGGGTTGAGTAGTCAGGACAAGGGGGCTGAATTTACAGGTAACAGCCGGCAGCCGCGATAGCTCTTTTAAGCTTATCGGATTTACTGCACCCCAGCCCCTTTCCCTTCCTCTTTGGGAGCAAATTTGGGAGCAAAATTGAGATTTTGAGCTTAACCCCACTCAATCTCACCATGCATGGCATCCATTGCCAATGTCAGCTTTTCAATCAGGTGATCAACGGCAAAGGTACCGACATCTCCTACAGCACGGGTGCGAATACTCACCGTCTGACTTTCTACTTCTTTGGCGCCAATGATGCCCATCACCGGTATTTTCTGGGTTTCAGCATTGCGGATTTGTTTAGCCAAGCGATCGCCACTGCGATCCACGCTCACGCGCACCCCCCGCTCTTGCAGTTGAGCCGCCACCCGTTCGGCATAGGGACGTTGCTCATCCCCCACAGGCAACAGGCGCACTTGCTCCGGTGCTAGCCAAAAGGGGAAATCCCCTGCATACTCCTCAATGAGAATGCCAATGAGCCGCTCCAGGGAGCCAAAGGGGGCACGGTGGATCATCACCGGTCGGCGGCGGGTATTGTCCTCAGCAACATATTCCAAATCAAAGCGCTCAGGCAAATTGTAGTCTACCTGAACCGTTCCCAACTGCCACTCGCGACCGAGGGCATCCTCAAAGATAAAGTCCAGTTTCGGCCCATAGAAGGCGGCTTCACCAATGCCTAAAAAGTGCTTCATGCCCAACTGTTCTACGGCTCGCTGAATTGCTGCTTCGGCCTTTGACCACGCCTCATCGGAGCCAATGTATTTATCGGACTTAGGATCGCGAAAGCTCAAGCGGGCCTTGAATTTATTCAGACGCAGACAGCGAAAGACCGTAAGGATGAGGTCAACTACATTCAAAAACTCGGCATCCAACTGTTCTGGGGTAACAAAGAGATGGGAGTCATCCACCGTAAAGCCGCGTACCCGTGTTAAGCCCCCTAATTCTCCCGATTGCTCATAGCGATAGACAGTGCCAAATTCCGCCAGCCGCAGCGGTAAATCGCGATAGGAGCGCAGCTCACTTTTATAGATTTGAATGTGGAAAGGGCAGTTCATCGGCTTGAGGACAAACCCCTGCTCGTGGGCGGCAGCCTCAGCATCTTCGGCCATTAGAGGGAACATATCCTCCTTGTACTTTTGCCAGTGGCCAGAGGTCTTAAACAAATCCACACGGGCAATGTGGGGAGTGACCACCGGTAAATATCCCCGCTTCAGTTGCTCTTTTTTGAGAAAGTCCTCAAGGGTGAAGCGGAGCACCGTTCCTTTGGGGGTCCATAGGGGCAAACCTGGTCCGACTGGATCGGCAAAGATAAACAGGCCTAGTTCTTTACCCACCTTGCGGTGATCGCGGCGGAGTGCTTCTTCTTTGCGACGTTTATACTCCGCCAATTGTTCGGGGGTTTCCCATGCGGTGCCGTAGATGCGCTGAAGTTGGGCTTTGGTTTCATCCCCCCGCCAGTAGGCACCGGCAACACTTTCAAGGGCGATCGCCTTGGGATTAATCTCGCCAGTATTTTCAACGTGGGGCCCTGCACAGAGATCCCACCACTCATCCCCCAAGTGGTAAATCGTAATTGGTTCTTCGAGGTCTTGGAGAATTTCTAGCTTGTAGGGTTCCCCCAGTTCGCGAATGCGACGCTCGGCTTCCGCACGGGTCACTTCTTCACGGATCACTGGTAGCTTGCGCTTAATGATCTTGACCATCTCCTTCTCGATAAGCCTCAGGTCTTTTTCACTGAAGGGCTCTGGGTGGTCAAAATCGTAGTAAAACCCGTTTTCAATCCAAGGGCCAATCGTCACTTGAGCCTTGGGAAACAGCTTCTGGACGGCCATTGCCAAAATATGGGAGGTGGTGTGGCGAATGCGCTTTAGCCGCTCTGACTCACTGGTTTTGGGGAGGTGAATAGGGGCAGCAGCAGACTCTGGCATAGGGGTGATCTATTTAACAAATCTTGAATGAGGGTGAGACTTCTATTGTGACATTCTGCTGGGGCGATTAGCAGTGAGTTTTTTTGGGGCGGGGGCGATCGCCTGTGGGCAAATGGAAAAGACATGGCTATGCTAAGGTTGAAATCACGTAGTGATAGTGATCATGCCACTGCCGCCCTCTATTCAGCATATCTTGTATAGAAATCTCGCATAGGAATGGAGTGTTTCCGTGAGTAGCCGTAAAGTCGTTGTCATTGATGACAGTAAAGTCATCCGGATGCGCGTCCGTGAAATGTTGCCAGAGGGCGACTATGAGATCTTGGAGGCCAAGGATGGGCGTGAGGGCTTGCAACTGATTGAGCAGTCTGATCCCACCCTGATCATGCTAGATTTTCTGCTGCCGAAGGTGAGCGGCTGGGAAGTCTATCAGGAATTGGAGAAAAACAACCTCCTAGGGGCAATTCCCTTAGTGATTATGTCGGGGCGCAAGGAAGAGGTCACAGAGAAGCTCCAGGAGCCCTTTGAGTGGTTTGAGTTTATTGAGAAGCCCTTTGAAAAAGAACAACTCGAAGCAGCAATTCAAGAGGCCTTTCGCAAAGCCCGTAAGCCCAGACCCGTCAAAGCAGTAGCCCATGCTGAAGTGGCTGCTCCAGTAGCCGTGGATCTCACCCCCGTCTATGACAAATTGGCCGCCCTTGAAGGCGCCATTCAAGTCTTGCAGGCACAATCTGTCACTGCAAATGACTTTGCTCAACTCCAAGCAACGGTTGCTCAACTGCAACAGCAACCAGCGGCAACAGGTCGTGGTGGGGATGAAAATCGCCTTGCTGCTTTAGAAGCTGAAAACCAACGGTTGCACCACGAGGTGGATCAACTGAAGCGAGCCGTTCACCAAATTGTGGCGGCATTGCGGCGGTTGCAGGGGGGACACTAACTACTGCCACTCAATCTCGCGGCGGCCGGCGAGGGCACGGGCAAGGGTCATTTCATCGGCATAGTCGAGATCGCCACCCACGGGTAGGCCAAAGGCAATGCGGGTTACTTTGACAAAGGGGCGCAGCAGCTGTCCCACATAGAGTGTGGTGGTTTCCCCTTCGATACTGGGGTTGATGGCGAGGATCACTTCTGTCACTTGCGGTTGGCTGGCGCGCTGAATGAGCGGTTGAATGTGCAGGTGTTCGGGGGTAATGCCCTCTAGGGGTGAAATGAGTCCGCCCAAAACATGGTACTTGCCGTGGTACTCGCGGGTTTTTTCAATGGCAATGACATCGCGGGAATCTGCAACCACGCAAATCGTGTGATTGTCTCGCTGGGGCGAGGCACAGATCTCACACACCGGTTCTGCAGAGAGATGAAAACACACTGAACAAAGTCCCACCTGCTGTTTGGCCTCAAGAAGAGCCTGAGCTAGGGCTTGGATATCGGCTTCAGGACGTTTGATGAGGTGGAGAGCTAGCCGTTGGGCAGTCTTCGGGCCAATCCCCGGCAGGCGCTGCAACTGCTCAATGAGACGAGCAAGGGGACGGGTATAAACACTACTCATGGGGCAGGCTAGGCAGGCACCGCAGCGGCAAGGGGGGCGATCGCGCTCAGGCGTAGTTTTGGATGATCTGCCATTGTTTGTTGCAGATTCCACTCGTTCTTAAACAGTAGAACTGGCCGTCCCCAACTGTCCTTGACGGTAGCGGCATTAAAAATGCGGCCAACCGCTTCAAGGGCTTCCCAACCATCGAGTACCCAACGCGCAACGGTGTAGGGCAGGGGGTCAAGGCGGGTCTCAACACCGTATTCATGCAGCAGGCGAAACTGCACCACTTCAAATTGCAGTTGCCCGACAGCGGCAAGGATGGGTTCTCGTTTCGATTCATCAGTGGAGTACATAATTTGCACGGCGCCCTCTTCCCGCAGTTCATTCACCCCTTTTTGGAAGGATTTGAACTTGGAGGGATTGGGGTTGCGCAGGTAGGCAAAGAGTTCTGGCGAGAAGCAGGGAATGCCCTCATACTCTAATTTTGGGCCGACATACAGGGTGTCGCCAATGGCAAACATCCCCGGATTATTGAGGCCAATGACATCACCAGCATAGGCCGTTTCCAGGGATTCACGACCTTGGGCAAAGAGTTTTTGAGGGCGTGAGAGGCGAATGGTTTTGCCAGTGCGGGCATGGCTTACGGTCATGTCTTTCTCAAATTTGCCGCTACAGACTCGCACAAAGGCCACGCGATCGCGATGTTTGGGATCCATATTGGCCTGCAGCTTAAACACAAAGCCCGTGAACTGCTCTTGGGTGGGATCAATGGGCCCGCGATCGCTCTTGTAGGCCATTGGCGGCAGCGCATAGGTCAAAAAGTGCTCCAGAAACAGACGCACACCAAAGTTGGTCATGGCACTGCCAAAGAAGATGGGGGTCATTTTCCCCTGATGCACCAAATTGAGGTCGAGCTTGGCACCGACACCCTCGAGGAGTTCCAGTTCGTCCTTGAGTTGGTTGTATTCCAGCCGATAGGGCTCGATGTAGGGGGCAATGGCAGGATCCCCAAGGGCAATGACGGTTTCAGCCGCAGCACGGCTACCGTGGGTCGTGCGCTCAAAAAAGTGAAAATTCTGCCGCAGGCGATCGTACACCCCCCGAAAGCGATCGCCCATTCCCAACGGCCAGTTCACCGCATAGGGAATCAGCCCCAGCTCCTGTTCAATTTCGTCAATGAGTTCCAGAGGCTGGCGCCCCGGCCGATCCAGCTTGTTGATGAATGTAAAAATCGGTAAGCCCCGCAGCTGGCACACTTCAAAGAGCTTGCGGGTTTGGGGCTCTAGACCCTTCGCAGCATCCACGAGCATCACTGCATTATCAGCCGCCGCAAGGGTGCGATAGGTATCTTCACTGAAGTCCTGGTGACCAGGGGTATCCAGGAGGTTAATCTGATAGCCTTGATATTCAAACTGCAGGACCGTGGAGGTAATCGAAATGCCCCGCTGTTGCTCCATGGCCATCCAGTCGGAGGTAGCTTGTCGCTGAGCTCGCCGTGCTTTGACAGCTCCCGCCTCGTGAATGGCGCCACCGTAGAGCAGTAACTTTTCGGTGAGCGTCGTTTTCCCGGCATCTGGGTGGGAGATAATGGCAAAATTACGACGTCGTTTCACCTCTTGGGTGATTTCACGGTGCAAGTCACTGGTCATGGCAGAATCGGTAGGTGTCCTCCTAGTGTAACAGATAGGCTTTAATGACAACCAACAATGATAATAATTCGCCGCTGATTCTGGTGACAGGGGGCGCGGGCTATATCGGTAGTCATACCGCCTTGGCACTCCAGCAGGCCGGCTTTCAAGTGCTTATTTTAGATACGCTGGAGCGGGGACACCGCGACTTGGTGGAGTCGGTCCTCAAAACAGAACTCATTGTTGGCGATATTGGCGATCGCCCCCTCTTAGATTGGCTGTTTCAAACCTATTCTGTGACAGCAGTAATGCATTTTGCTGCCTATATTGAGGTGGGTGAGTCTGTCCGCTATCCCGATCGCTTTTATCAAAATAACGTCCATGGGGCCCTAACCCTCTTACAGGCAATGGTGGCTGCCGAGATTCCCTATCTTATCTTTTCTTCCACAGCAGCAGTCTATGGCTTGCCTCCAGAGGTACCGATTTGCGAAACCTGCCCCTGTGCCCCCATTAATCCCTATGGTCGCTCTAAGTGGATGGTGGAGCAAATAGTTGCCGATATGGGCAGTGCCTACGGCCTCAAGTCCTTAATTTTCCGCTATTTCAATGCAGCGGGTGCGGATCCCCACTCTCGTCTGGGGGAAGATCACCATCCAGAAACCCACCTGATTCCACTCGTCTTGCAGGCAGCCATGGGACAACGCCCCCACATCGCCATTTATGGTACAGACTATCCCACCCTCGATGGCACTTGCATTCGCGACTATATCCACGTCGTGGACTTAAGCCAAGCCCATGTGCTGGGATTAAAGTACCTCTTGAGCGGCGGCAACTCGGAAATTTTGAACTTGGGGAATGCCCAAGGGTTTTCAGTGCGGCAAATTATTGAAACAGCTCAGAGGGTCACAGGTTGTTCGATTCCAGTTATTGAAGGCGATCGCCGAGCAGGAGACCCCGCGATCCTCGTTGCCAATAGCGATCGTGCCCGTCGCATCCTAGGCTGGCAGCCCCAGTACCCCGACATTGAGCAGATCATTCGCCACGCTTGGCAATGGCACCAGCGTCGCCACGGACGTAGCGAAGTCATAATGCCATAGATGCTTACCTAAGTCAAAAAATCTTAAAAAATTCTATGGACTCCAACTCTAGTATTATGGATGGCAAAGCAAGCCGCAGTTAGACTAATTGCCCTTAGACGAATTGAGAAGTCTCCCGCAGCTACAGGCAATTTGCCATAACCAATACCGACGGCCGCACAGCCCAAGCCAAATAAAACTGTCAGTTCAGCCCTCGGGCATTTGGTCGAGTACCCTAGGACGCGCAAAATTGTTCTCATGGCATAGACTAACCAGACAAATTTTCTAGTTACCTTATCATGGCTCTGTGCCTAGGAGTAAGACATCAACCATAAGTTATGATTGATTCATTCCATTAAAGGCTCAAAGGAAAAAGCCCACCCCGAAAGGTAGGCTGACCCATTCCAGGAATTTTTTGTTCTCTCTAGCGGCGCAAGGGCTGCTGAAGAACTGATAGGCCTAAGAGCGCAGCAACGACCTAGAGGCTATTCAAAAAGCCAATCAGACCGTGGCCCGTAATCACTTCCAAGGCTAACAGGGAGATAAACCCAATCATGGCCAGCCGACCATTGAAGAGTTCTGCGTAGGGAGTAAAGCCGGCTTGCGGCTCACTCATCACGTACATTTTGGGTTCGATGGCAAAGTTGTTCATTTTGCCTTGCTCATCAATAATGCTGCCACCTTTCATTTTGATACCCCTTTTGTTACGAAGTGTTTCTTGTTCTTAATATAAGTTAACACTTCTACTGGGGAATGGCAAGAGCTAACGGATTTTCTTAAGATTTGCAGTCTCTTCAGTTGTTCTTGGCCGTCAAAACACCGTTTCAGCACGCCAGTGTGCTAAAGATTGGGGTGGGAATCGCCCCTGGTATTCATGAGCCGCTTCTCTTTCCTCGGTTTTCACCGCTCCAAACGCCAATTACCTCTAGATCACTCGGGCGTAGCGAAGTTTTTGTTGCAACCGCCGCAGTGGTTACGTCTGGCTCTGCGGCTGCGGGGCTCCGTCATTCCGGCCATTCTCTCAGAAGTGCTCTTTTGCGGTGTCTTTGGCACCTTGGTGACGGCGATTGATTTTTACGTGATCAATGTCCACTGGCCAGTTCTGGGCAGTCTGATTCCGTCGATTGTGCTGGGGTTGCTCCTCGTCTTTCGCACCAACACTGCCTATGAGCGCTTCTGGGAAGGCCGCCGCCAGTGGGGCAACATTGTTAATAGTTCCCGCAGCCTAACCCGCTTGATGTGGACCGCCATTGACGAGAATAGTCCCGAGGATCGCCAAGCTAAAATTGATGCTGTTCATTTAGTGGGGGTGTTTGCGATCGCCACCAAGCAACACTTGCGGGGGGAGCCCTTTGCCGAACTGGAACCCCTGCTCAAGCCCCACCAATACAAAGAACTGCAAACCGTACAAAATGTCCCCCTGCGCATTGCCCTTTGGCTTGAGGACTATCTGCACCACCAACACCGCCGAGGGCACCTGTCCTTATATCAACTTACCTACATGGATGAACTCCTTGTGCAACTGGTGGATGCGATGGGCGCCTGTGAGCGCATTCTAAAAACACCGATGCCCCTTGCCTACGCCATTCACCTCAAGCAGTTACTATTTCTCTATTGTTTACTGCTGCCCTTTCAACTGGTGGATAACCTGGCGTGGTGGACGGGGCCAATGGTGGGACTCATGGCGTTTACCCTCTTTGGCGTCGAGGAGATTGGCATCGAAATTGAAAATCCCTTTGGCCGTGACCTCAATGATCTGCCCTTGGATGCCATTTGCCTAACAATGCAGCAAAATATCAATGACCTGATTAGTGCGCCGACTCATCGCCATCGCTCAGCCTAGCCCTTTTCCTCATGAGTTTCTAGGGGTAATTGACCATGACTGCAACTGTGCTTTCCCCTCCGCCAGCAAAGGTTTATTACGAAGTGGTGCATCACTTACCAGGGCGAGTGCGGTTACGGATTCCCCGACTGCAATATGACGATCGCTATGGGCGGCAACTGCAAGCTCTGTTTGTGCAAGAAGAGAGTGTGCAACAGATTCGCCTCAACTTGCCCGCCGCTAGCCTGATTGTCCAGTACAACCCTGAAGCGAATCATCCCCTTCAGCGCTTTGGCCAATTGATTCAGGCCGCAGCAGCTGAGCATCTCCCTCCACTGGCGGGGATCCTACCCATTGATAAGTTGGTGTACTCCCCCTGGAACACCAGCTACTTTATCGAGAAAATGGCGCTATCCACCTTGGCGCTGGCGATCGTGGCGCTGCTGCCGGTACAAACGCCCTTTTACCCGGCCATTGTCGCCACTGTCATTGCGGTTGTGGCACTACCCACCTTCCAAGAAGCCCTAGAGAACCTCGAACATCGCCGTCTCAATGTCACCCAACTGGAATCCCTGTGGACGATTCTGCATACGCTGCAAGGGGAATACATGGCGCCGGTGTTAGCCGCTTTTATGAATCAGCTGGGCGGGGCCCTGCGGGATATGACCGCTCAAGTGGGGGAAAAGCAAGTTTTTGATCCCCTGGATCAACAGCGCACCTATTGGGTAGAGCGGGGCGGCACTCGCCAAAATGTCTCTGTGGGTGAGCTACAGGTGGGCGATCGCGTGATTGTAGCCGCCGGATCTGCTGTGCCTGTGGATGGTACCGTGCTCTGGGGGTCTGCTGTGATTCAGCGGCAGTTTCTCACAGGAGAGTCGGATCTACTGCCCTGTGAGCCTGAGCAAACGGTGCTTGCGTCTTCTCTTGTGGTGCGCGGACAAATTTGCGTGGTTGCCCAAGCCGTCGGTGAGGATACTCAGGTGGGCAAAACACTGCAACTGGCTCGCCAAGCGCCCCAACTGGATACCCGCATTGAAAACTACGCTGAGGAAATCTCCAACCAAGCAATTTTACCTGCGATGGGCGTTGCTGCCATTGTCTATGGTGCTACCCTAGATGCCCATCGGGCGATCGCCCCCCTACAATTGGACTTTGGCTCAGGTATTGGCATTACAATTCCCACTGCGATTTTGGCAGCCCTCACCCATGCTCCCCATGTCGGGGTTTATTTTCGCAATGGCCGCGCCCTTGAACTCCTCTCGCGGGTCAATGTTATTGTTTTTGATAAAACTGGCACGTTGACAGAGGTGAAGGGAACGATTGTGGGGGTCAATCTCCTCAAGCCCGGCCTGAGTGAGCAAACGCTGCTCTATTGGCTGGCCACCGTGGAACAGTCAATCAATCACCCCTTTGCCCTTGCCATCCTTGAATATGCCGCTGAACGCGGGATTGAGGCGGGCACCTATAGTGACTGGGTCTATGAGCCAGGTAAAGGCACCGCAGCAACCGTAGAGGGACAGGAAATTTTGGTGGGCACCCCCCAACTGATGCGCGATCGCCAAGTGCCCATTGATCTCGATGAACTGCGCACCCATGAAGGCGTCCTCTGGAATCGTTCCCTTGCGTGTGTTGCCTGTAACGGTGAACTGGTGGCTCTGGTGTTCTACAGCAACCCCGTACGCTCTGAAGCCGCTAGTGTGATTGCCGCTCTACAACAGCGGGACATTGAGTGCTATATGGTAACGGGAGATCACCACGAAGTCGCCAATGCGGTGGGCTATGCCACTGGCTTTCGCCCCGGTCAAATCTATACGAATATGCTGCCAGAGGACAAAGTCGCACTCCTAGAGAAGTTCAAAAATGGCGGTGAAAAAGTAGTGGCCTACGTAGGGGAAGGCTTCAACGATACGGCAGCAATGGCCTACGCTGATATTTCCATCACCCTTGCTGACGGTAGTGATGCGGCGCGGCAAACTGCAGATCTTGTCTTGATGAACAATAGCCTTGAAGGATTGGTGCAGGCGATCGCCCTCAGTCAAGAGGTGATGAACATTATTAATCAAAATATTGCCCTTGTGGTCATTCCCAATGTCAGTGTCGTTTTAGCGGGGGTCTTTTTGAGCCTGCACCCCGTAATTGCGGTTTTGATTAGCAATGGGGCAACCCTCTTGGCCGAACTGAATAGCCTGCGCATCCTCACGGACTATCGCCCCGTCAAAATTGAGCGCAAGCCCAGTCGTAGCCGCTCCCAAGCAGGGGTTCTGGATATTCCTTGGAAAAAACGTCCTCGCCGCAGTTTTGATCATTTCGGCAGCAAGGTGAGTTCACAATCCCTGAGCAATGGCCACCTCCCCTCAGAAACTTGACCAACAACTTCAGCAGGTCAATCAACGCCTCAAACTGGCGCAGTTGGGTTTGCAAATTGAACAGCGCGGCCAACGCCTCAGCCTACGGGGTACCCTGCCACCCCGGCCGGGCAGCCATCGGCTCCGCCCCCACCAACAGCGTTTAAGTCTAGGGTTACCCGCCACCCCCAGCGGTCTTAAAGCAGCAGAGAAGGCAGCCAAAATTATTGCTGCCAAATTACTCGAAAACACCTTTCGCTGGCAGGACTATGAACGGGTCAAGGGGCTAGGGCGTCTTGGGGAGTTATCCTTGGGGGAGCAAATTGCCGCCTTTGAAACTGCATGGTTAGCTCAGGGGAATCTCAGTCGTACGACATGGGAAACCGCCTATCTCCCCTATCTGCGGCAGTTACTCAAAGCCGCGGCCGCCCATCCCGACTATTCGTTAGCAGAATTGATCTATGGCCTGTTGCAACAAATCCCTGCTGATCAGCGACAACGACAGGTGGCCTGTACCGCCTTTCAAGGGTTTTGTCGGTTCCTGGGGGTGGCGTTACCGATTCCCCTTGCTCAGTTTTGGGGCACCTATTCACGGCGATCGCTCCAACCACGGGAGTTACCCAGTGATGAGGAGATTCTAGCCGCCTATCAACAGATTCCCAATCCCCAGTGGCGGTATGTCTATGGCTTGATGGCCACCTATGGCCTGCGCAATCATGAAGTGTTTTTCTGCGATTTGAGTGGCCTTGTCACCGGAGACCCGCAAGGAATGATTGAGGTGCAGGAAACCACAAAAACTGGCTGCCATCAAGTGTGGCCCTTTCCTCCCCAGTGGGTTGAGGTCTTTGGATTGCGATCGCCCCAGTTGCCAAGGATCAATACGGATTTAACCAAAACCACACTGCAGCGCATTGGCCAACGGGTCAATCAACAATTTCGCCGCTACGGCCTGCCCTTTCGTCCCTATGACTTGCGCCATGCTTGGGCGGTGCGCACAATTCACTATGGCTTACCCGATACCGTTGCCGCACGGATGATGGGACACAGTGTGGCGATTCATACCCAAACCTATCACCGCTGGCTGACCCTACGGGATCAACGGCAGGCAGTGACTCGTGTCCTTACTCAATGCGAATACTCTTGAAGTCACTGGGGGGGGGACTGGGGGGCTGATAGTCGCCGTACTGCTTGAGCCAGTCACTCACCGGCTTTTGATCGAGGCTCAACCCCAACAATCCAGAGACAAAGCCCCCCATAAAGGCAACGGGTTTTTGGCTTAACTCTTTAACAAGGGGCGCTAATTCGCTCAAGAACATAGGCTATCTGGCAATATCAGCACAGGTTTCCTCACTGATTGTAGCTTAGGCACAGAGGAACGCACCTAAAATTTGGCACGGACAACAAATTCATAATCGCCCCCCGGCTCCAATTGATAATCTTGGGCTTCCAGAAATCGGCCCAAGGGTTCTTTGATCAGGGCACGTCCAAGGACGGGGGAGATTTGCAGTTTTTTGGCCTTAAATTGCCAACAAAATTCCCACTGGTACTCGCTAGCGCAGACGTGGCCACGAATGTGACCCTCTTGCCAACTTTGGGCAATGATGCGGACATAGGCAGTGGTGTGGGGTAGGGGGTGGCTAGCCACAATTCAACTCGGTCAACGCAATTGGGTGACGATTTGATTATTGATGAGACGCTCTTGGGTGAGCAAGTCATCAACGGTGACCCGCAGTTGGCGATCGCCATCCACTTGCAAGAGGACACGAATGCGATCGCTCCCCGGATAGCCGGGAGGATCCAATCTTGCGAGGGTTTTGCCCTGGGGGGTGTCGTTGAGGGGCTGCACTGTCTGTTCACCCACACTACGGGTAATCAGGCGATCGC
>NZ_JACOMP010000224.1:0-11516 GCF_014466085.1 Thermosynechococcus sp. OHK43 | reverse complement strand
GGCCTCAGTGTGCGCCCCGTCGCAGCGGACATCAAGCTGGCGTACGACGACGCTCGCCGCGCGCCTTTTGCGAATTGCAGGATGAACGCGCCACACCCTATCTCATCCATCTCCTGCAAGAACCCTGTCCCCTTGTTCGCGTCAGTGCGGCCTATGCCCTTGGCCGTAACCCCAGTTTGGCAGCGGTGGATGCCCTCATTCAGCAATTGGAGCGAGACTGGAATGGCTATGTCCGCAAAGGCATTGTTTGGGCCTTGGGCAACTGTGGTGTCCGCTTTCCCTTGCCAGAAATTTATCGCCGAACCCTTGACCCCTTGATTCATGCCCTGCAAACGGATATTTCTGCCGTGCGCCTGTGGGCAGCTAGTTCCTTGGGTCAGGTGGCAGAAGCAAGTGAAGAGGCGGCCACGGTTGCCATTCCTGCCCTTGCCCTCGCCTTGGCTCAGGACGAGATCGCTGCTGTGCGTAGTAACTGTGCTTGGGCCTTAGGTCATGCCTGTCGCAAAATTCCCCTTGGGCCCCTTTACACACAAGCCATTGATCAACTGATTGCTGCCCTACAAGACAGTGATATGGGCGTCCAAGAAGATGCCAAAGCAGCGCTGTTTAAGCTGGGGGATGCACGGGGACTACAAGCGATCGAAGATCTACAACTAGAAGCCTTTGGCTAAAGGATAGATCACATGGCCGAACCATTGGTAGAGCTGCGCGGTGTCTGCAAAACCTTTGGCAATAAGCATGTCCTCAATGATGTGGATTTAGTGATTTATCCCCAGGATGCCCTTGTGATTCTGGGACCTTCTGGGACTGGCAAGTCAACGATTCTGCGGATTATTGCTGGGTTGCTCGCTCCTGATCGGGGCGAAGTTTATGTGGCCGGTAAACGCCGCCAAGGCTTGCGCCAGGATGGTCTGTGCCGGTTGCGCATGAGCATGGTCTTTCAGCAATCTGCCCTCTTTGACTCTCTCACGGTTGCTGAGAATGTTGGCTTTTATTTATACCAGCACACCCGTTTGCCCGAAGCCCGCATTCGTGAAATTGTCAGTGAAAAACTGGCGATGGTCGGTCTCTCTGGCATGGAAGACCTCTACCCAGCGCAGTTGTCTGGGGGAATGCGCAAGCGAGTCAGCTTTGCCCGTGCCATTGTCGATAATCCGGAAGACCCCGATGATGATCCCTATCTCCTGCTTTACGATGAGCCAACGGCAGGGTTAGATCCCATTGCCTCGACAGTGATTGAGGATCTGATTCGTGAATTACAGCAGAAGACGGGGCATGCCTACGTTGTCGTGACCCACCAAAACAGTACGATTAAACGCACGGGCGATCGCTTGATTTTGCTCTATCAAGGGCGCATTTATTGGGAGGGAACCCAAAGGGAAGCTCAGACAACAGATAATCCCTATTTACGGCAGTTTCTCAGCGGCGATGTCAATGGTCCCATTCGCATCATTGATCAAGTGGGTACCACTGCTCTATAAATAGGCTCCATGGACAACGCATAAATAAGGAATCAATAATTGTGGCTTTACATATCGCGTGGCTTGGCAAAAAATCTCCCCCCTGTGGCAATGTCACCTATAGTCGTGAAATTACCAATGGCCTATTGGATCGCGGTTATCAGGTGAGCTTTCTGCATTTTGCCCAAGAGGATGAGCAGGAAGCCGAGCGCGAAGGTGAGATGCCAGATGTAACGCTCCCTTGCCTCTATAAATCGCAAGTCTATACCCTGCCCTCCCTGCGAGCCAACAAAGTTCTGGTTGAATCCCTCAAGAAACTTAAACCCGATATTGTCCACGCCTCATTGACCCTGTCCCCCCTCGATTTCTTTCTTCCCGACATCTGCGAAGAGTTAAAGATTCCCCTAGTTGCCACATTTCATCCTGCCTATAGCGAAAAGTATCGTACCCTAACGGCGGGCACCGCCTTGATGACTTACCAGCTCTATGCCCCCTTTTTAGCTCGCTATGACCGCGTGATTGTCTTTTCCCAATCGCAAAAGGAACTGCTAATTCGTCTTGGGGTCGGTGCTGAGACCCTGCGAGTGATTCCCAATGGGGTGGATACGCGCAAATATACCCCAGGACCTTCTACGGCCAAAGAGGACTTTAAAGCGCGCTACCTCTATGTCTACCAAGGGCGGATGGCCATTGAGAAAAATGTTGAAGCGCTCCTGCGCGCTTGGTGCGCAGCAGAAATGCCCTCGGATTGTAAGTTGCTGATGGTGGGGGGTGGTGCGCTGATGACCTCACTGATGGCGAATTATGGCCCGGAGCAAAATATTCTCTGGCTTGGCTCGATTATCAATGATCAAGAGCGGCTGCAAATTTTACGTGGCTGTGATGTCTTCATCCTGCCCTCACAAATTGAGGGGTTATCCCTTTCGCTCCTAGAGGCAATGGCCTGTGGCTTGGCCTGCTTGGCCACTGATGTCGGTGCTGATGGTGAAGTGTTAACCGGTGCCGGCATTGTCTTGAATCCCCAGTATGTGAAAACGCAGTTGCAAGCGCTGCTGCCCATTTTTTATCAACATCCGGAAATGATTCGCCTCCTGGGGGACAAAGCCCGTCAACGCGTGCTGCAGCGCTATAGCCTTAGTCACAACTTGGATCGCCTAGAGGCCTGTTATCAGGAAGTGATGACCTCCTATTCTTTGGTGCGACCGGCGACCAAGGTGAAAAGCTAGCTCCCTTTAGTCGGGCAAATGCTCAAAGCGCGCATTGAGACAACACCACTCGTTCCGTCGCCAGACACTGCCCAAGCTCCAGCCCTGCTGTTTCAGTTGTTCTGCAACACGATCTGCTTGATCCAAGAGAATGCCACTAAAGATACCCCAGCCCTTGGGTTTCACAATTGCGGGCAAGTGGGGCAGAATCTCAATAATCACGGGTGCCAAAATGTTACAGACGACCCCATCAACGAGTTCGAGAACTTGCTCCCAACTGCCTTGGCGGACAATCAACTGGTCGGCTCCAATGCCATTCAGTTCTGCATTCCGTTGAGTGGCGGTGACAGCAAGATCCGAGGTATCCACGGCATAGGCTTTTTGTGCCCCCAGCGAGAGGCTGGCGATCGCCAGAATACCGCTACCACAGCCAATATCAGCAATCACCGTAGGCGGCAGCGGCTCAAAGGTCTGATCCAACTGCATCTCTAGGGCTTCAAGGCAAAGCTGGGTGGTTTCGTGGGTGCCTGTGCCAAAGGCCATGCCGGGATCCAGTTTGATCACCAAGCGCGTGTTATCGCGGGGCGGCATTTCCCAAGCGGGACAAATCAGGAGGCGATCGCCCACGGCTATCGGATGCCAATAGGCTTGCCAGCTATGGGCCCAATCCTGCTCGTTCACCAATTGCCAGTGGAGTTTTGGCGAGAGATAGCCCTGCGCCACCACATCCTGCTCAATCCAAACCCCTAGGGCAGCAATGTCCAGTAAGGTCACCTGCTGCTGCGGCACATAGCCTTGGATCAACACCCGTCCCTGCTGTAGTTGAGTTGCCGTTCCTTGACAGCCAAAGGATTGAAGGCGCCAATAGACCAGCTCTTCCGCCTCAGCTTGGCAAGTGACGGTAATTTCCCACCAACGCTGCACCACAACCGTGCCTACAAATTCACGATATAGGCATCACGAATACCGGGGACCTTGAGGATTTCCTCCAAGAGTCCTTCGGGTAGGGGATCGTCCAAGCTAATCACCATCACCGCATTGCCGCGCACCATCTTGCGTCCCACCTGCATACTGGCAATGTTGACATTGAAACTCCCCAACTGGGTGCCAATCTTCCCAATAATGCCGGGCATATCGCGGTGCAGTGTCAGCAGCATATAACGGGTTGGCGCCACACTAATGGGAAAGTCATCAATACTGGTGATGCGCAATTCATTGTGGGAGAGCAAAGCTCCAGACACCGAGCGCGTCACCGATGGGCTTTTGGCAATCAACGTCAGGGAGCCAGCATAGTCGCGCTGCGATTCATCGCGAGTCTCAACTACGCGAATTCCCCGCTCCTTGGCTTCTAACCCAGCATTGACATAGTTGACCCGCTCCCGCAAGGCTGGGGAGAGCAACCCCTTCAGCGCAGCAATCACAATGGGTTGACTGTCATTAGTGGCCAGTTCTCCTTGCAAACGGACTTCCAGAGACTCGACCCGGCCACCAGCCAACTGCCCCACCAAGTTACCAAGGGTTTCTGCCAACTGCATATAGGGGGCTAGTTTTTCTAGGACATCTGGGCGCAGGCCGGGAATATTCACCGCCGATCGCGCCGGCAATCCCAGGAGGACATCGCGAATTTGCTCAGCAACATCAATAGCCACATTCACCTGTGCTTCTTCAGTGGAAGCCCCCAAGTGGGGAGTCAAGATAGCTTCCATTCCCAGACTCCGCAGGGGAGAATCGGCCTCAAGGGGTTCATTTTCAAAGACATCGAGGGCAGCCCCCGCCAGCCTACCACTCTTGAGCGCTTCCACAAGGGCTGCCTCATCAATGATGCCGCCCCGCGCACAGTTAATAATGCGAGCCGTCGGTTTCATCTTGGCAATGGTTTTGGCGTTAATTAAATGCTGCGTTTCGGGAGTTTTCGGCAAGTGCAGTGTAATAAAGTCTGACTCCGCAAAGAGAACGTCCAACTCCACAAGGCGGCAGCCCAGTTGTTCAGCTCGCTCCGTTGAAAGATAGGGGTCATAGGCAAGGAGTTTCATCCCCATGGCCCGGGCAACCGTGGCTACATGGGAGCCAATTTTACCCAAGCCAATAATGCCAAGGGTTTTCTTGTAAATTTCGACCCCTGTGAAGCGTTTGCGATCCCACTGACCCGCTTTAACTGCAGCATTCGCATCGGGAATATGACGGGCAAGGGAGAGCATCATCGCTAAGGTGTGCTCCGCAGCAGCAATGGTGTTGCCCTCCGGAGAGTTGACCACCATGATCCCTTTGCGAGTGGCGGCAGGCACATCGACGTTATCTACACCTACCCCAGCACGGCCAATAATTTTCAGTTGGTTGGCAGCCTCAATCACATCTTTCGTGACCTTGGTTCCCGATCGAATCATGAGGGCATCGTATTCGGGAATAATTTTGATCAATTCTTCCTCTGAGAGGCCGATTTTGACATCTACTTGTGCCACTTGGGCAAGCAAATCAAGCCCCACCTGTTCAATGGGATCGGAAACCAGAACTTTGGGCATAGCTAAACACTATCTATAATGCCAGAGCAGATATGCTACCACATTTTATTTCGCCCAAGGTAGGGGTAGGATGCGTTTTAGGGAGAGTCTCCCCCTAAAAGGGTGGTACATGCTTTTTCTTCCGGATGGCGCTTCACCATTCAAATTAAGATGGATTACCCAAAAAGAGCTGAGATAGCAGTAGGATGACCCCCGCTGCCGCAGCAATTCCGAGACCGGTCCCAACGAGATGCCCCCACTGCTTATTCTTTTCTTTTTGTTTTATGGCCAAGAGTAGTGAGATTTTGAACAAAGGATTCTGAAAGCATCTCTAAGGGTAGATTTCTGAAGTGCTCAATACGGCGATGAATATATGCTGATGGCTAGTGTAATCGTGTGCTTCCTTCTGAAGAGCATCGGTTTTGGCTGCTTCAGTTTTCCTTTTAATTTGGCACATAATATCACATAGTATTGAGTCCACTCCAACCCGCTAGGGTGCGCTTCTGGCGATCGCAGCTAATGTGTTAGCCAGCGCAGTGAGTCGGAATATGCAGCAGGGACACCCCAAAAAATCTTTTTCTATTTTTGAAATGATTTACCCCCGTTGAGTTGTGGCGGCAGCGGGCTTGAATCAGCCAGCAGCTCGCATCTGGAGTCACCCTAGGCGGTAACCATTCCTGAGGATGGGTTAGAACAGCTAAAAACTAGAGGCGATCGCCCGCCTCAAGAATTTTTTCTAATTCGTCAGCCACCTGTAAAACGATACGGATACTCATATTGAGGGCTTCTGCATCACAATCAGCGGCGACCTTGTTACAGAACACAGCAATGTATTTATTATTAGCAAGGGGGCGCAATTCCCAAGCGCCAATTTTCTTAGTGCTATTTTCAATTAAGAGATAGTTAGCTATCTCCTGGTCAAGATAGCCGTCGGAGATGTAGCCAATTGACCAGACATCGCGAATCTCGTAGCTGCCCAGTTGCTGGGTCTGCGAGTCAATAAAGGCTTGTTGCGATCGCCCGTTACCTAGGTCAAAAATAACACGATAATCGCCATCCTCATCCACTTGGTAACGGATCCCCAATTGATCTAAGAGACGCCCGACACGCACATCTGCTTGGACTCGCCGCTGACCAAACATGCAAAAACTCCTACTGGCCAGTGTAGTTTGCACTACAGGCTATCCTATCAGATTGTTATGCTTACAGTGGCAGTTTCACGAATGTTCATATATTGTTCATATATGCGGCAAGGGCGAGAGCGTGGTATTGTGACTAAGTATCTAAAAACTCCCCATTTACGCGGGGTTGCCCATTCACCCAACTCAGTAAGGGGCTACCATGCTGTCAAAGGGCTTTGAGGTTGAACTCTATACGGGTAAACCCACAGGCGAGATTGTGGGATTGTCGGATCGCATTGTGAGGGACTTGCCGGGGTTTGTGCGTGAACCGGATAGCCGCAATGTGGAATTTACGACACCCCCTGTGTATCTCTATGACCAAGCCCTCTGTGACTTGCTGCGCCCCCGCTTTCGGCTGCGGGCCTATCTGCAATCCTTGGGGGATTTCACGCTGGTTCCGGGCAGTACCCTGAGTCTTGGTGATACTCAACGCTTTTATCGTTCTGACCCGCAGAATCCTTATCACACCTACATTGAGCAAACCTACGGCACGCGGGTGGTGACGGCCAGTGTCCACATCAATATTGGTTTGCGGGATCCAGAGGAGTTGATGCGTGCCTGTCGGCTTGTGCGGCTGGAGGCACCCCTGTTTCTAGCGCTCAGTGCTGCTTCACCGTTTCTCGATGGCCAGGTTACGGGCTATCACTCCACCCGGTGGGCCATCTTTCCCAAAACTCCACCCCAAGTGCCCCTATTTACTAGCCATGCCCACTTTATTGAGTGGACGGAGGCACAACTTCAACAGGGCACGATGCAAAATGTGCGGCACCTCTGGAGTGCCGTGCGTCCTAATGGCGATCGCCGGCCCTACGATCTGAATCGTCTGGAACTGCGCATTTGTGATTTGGTGACGGATCCCATTGCCCTACTGGCCATTACGGCTCTCCTAGAGGCGCGGCTGCTGCAATTGCTCGACACCCCTGAGCTGGATCCTTTGCGCTGGGGCGATCGCGAGACCTTGGCACAACTGGCGGATGAGAATGAGCAGCTTGCTGCAAAACGTAGCCTTGAGGCGGTGTTGACCCACTGGCGCGATCGCCGGCAACTAACGGCAGCTGCCTGGATAGCAGAACTCTATGAGGAGGTCTGGCCAATTGCCAAAGCACAGGGCTTTAGCTGCTTTCTGGCACCGATCAAGAAAATCCTGCGACAGGGAAATACCGCTCAGCAATGGTTGGCTCAATATGCAGCAGGACAATCCCTCCCTGAGATTATGGCCACAGCCGTACAAGAAATGGCCGCCAGTGAACAGGAATTTGCGGATCAACTCTGTCAACCAGTGGCGGCAGTGCGGGGCTAGGGATGGCACATTTGTTCATTAGTACGGGGGAAGTTTCCGGGGATTTGCAGGGTGCGCTACTGGTGAAGGCACTCTATCGCCTGGCTGCAGAGCGGGGAATTCCTTTGGAAATTTCTGCCCTTGGGGGCGATCGCATGGCAGCAGCAGGGGCAAAGGTCCTCTTTAATACGGGGAGTATTGGCTCGGTAGGACTGCTAGAAGCCCTGCCTCTCATCAAACCCACGATCGCCCTCCAACTAAAGGCACGCCGCTACCTACAGCAGCATCCGCCGGACTTGGTGGTTTTGATTGATTACATTGGTGGCAATGTGGCCATGGGGCAGTTTATTCGGCGGCACTTTGCCATTCCAATTGTCTATTATATTGCCCCCCAAGAGTGGGTCTGGTCCCATAGCCTCAAGACGACCCAGCAGATTGTTGCCCTCAGCGATCGCCTGCTGGCCGTTTTTCCGGAGGAGGCCAGCTATTATCGCCGTCACGGGGCCAATGTGGTGTGGGTAGGGCATCCGCTGTTGGATCGTATTGCCGCCGCCCCAAGTCGTGAGGTGGCGCGCCAAAGTCTGGGCATTGCTGCCGATGAGCTGGCGATCGCCCTATTGCCCCTTTCGCGCAAACAGGAAATTCAATCCCTCTTGCCACTGATTTTAGGGGCTGCCACGAATATCGCTAAAGCCTATCCCAAAGCCCACTTTTGGTTACCGTTGTCTCTACAGCAGTATCGTCCAGCCATTGAAGCAGTTCTCAAGCAATATCCCATTTCCGTCACCCTTGCGGAAGACTCACTGCAAGTTCTGGCGGCAGCGGATCTGGCGATCGCCAAATCGGGCACAGTGAATTTAGAAACGGCGCTTTTGAATGTGCCCCAAGTGGTCATCTACCGTGTGCATCCCCTGAGTTTGTGGCTTTATCAGCGCTTCCTCAAATTCGATCTCCAGTTTGTATCGCCTCCAAATTTACTGGTTGGCAGAGAAATTGTCCCTGAGCTCCTACAGGGTCGCGCCACCATTGACAACATCACCGCGGCAGCTTTTGCCCTATTGGATCACCCGGAAAAACGATTGGCCATGCAGGCAGGCTACGCGGAAATGCGAGCGGCCATGGGCACTCCTGGCGTCGTCGATCGCGCCGCTACAGAGATTCTGAACTTCATCGCTCAAAATTGCTGATCTTAAGTTGCTGAGTGGCTCTCCTGCCTTAAAGCCCAGTGCGGGACTTCCCATGCCCTTCAGGGAATATGGGAGTAAGGATGCCATAGACTTTTGCCAATCGCAAGAAAAGGGCCAGAGCCTGATGCCCTGACCGCCAACAGGGCTCAAAGCCCTATAAAACAGTTGCCTAGCGCTCTAGTCGCCGCTGACCCTGACGGTTTTGCAGGCGTTCTGCCAGGGCTTGGCGCTGCTCAGGGGTCAAAATTTTCCGTGTGGCCAGCATGCTTTCAAACCGTAATGTTGCCAGTTTTTGCTGAAGCTGTTGCACTTGGGCATGTTTGGCCCGGATTTCCTCATCGCTAGCATTGCTGGCCATGAGCCGCCGCAGTTCATCTTGGGTAGTGCGCAGTTGGGCACGGGTTTCCTCTATTTGGCTTTGATATCGCTGCCGCACCGCCTGTAAGTTTTGGCGTTGTTCAGGGGTGAGATTGAGATTCTCCACTTTGGCACCCCAATCAATGCCACGGTTAGCCGGACCTGCAAAGGTGGGCAACACAACTGCCAAGGAACTGAGGGTGCTACAGAGCAAAAGGGTAGTCAGGGATTTTTTCAACATTGCTGTGGTCTCCTGTGTCAAAAGTTAACAAAACGAATTAGCAAAATGAAAAAATGAAAGCAAGAATTACCTAAGAAAAGATTCACTCGAAGGTGACAGGTTCCGCACTCTCAAACAGCGCTTGCCAATTGGTGGCAATGAAGGTTTCTAGGCCATCGGCAGGTGTCTGCTGCGCCACTTGAGCCGCAGGTTTGAGGAACCACACACTGGCGGTGGTGGTGGCGATCGCGCCAACCCCCAAAATAGACACGACCTGCCAACGTCGCTTATTCAGCTGATATTGATGCAAACCGGCTTCAACAATACACTGTTCCAAGTAGGGAGGCGGTAGCGGGGGCGTTCCCGCGTACATCTGCACAAACTCAACCAAATTTTTATCCTCCGTAGGTGGGGGTTCACGTTTCATAGGCTGACTCCGGCTTCGGTAAAGTAAGTCCGCAAGGTGCCACGGGCGCGAAAGAGGCGGGATTTTACAGTACCCACTGGAATCCCCAGAATTTCAGCAATTTCTTTTTGGGGTAAGCCCTGGAGATCGTGCATGACCAAAACGCTGCGATACTCTAAGGGCAATGTAGCCAACCCTCGCTGTACCAAATCTTCATAGTGCAATTGCCGTAGATCTAGTCCAGGGGTGAGTGACTCCCTGTGATACAAGTATTGCTGATGTCGCGATTTGCGCATTGCCAATTGACGGCGATAGTCGCAAGCCACATTCCAAGCAATCCGGTAGAGCCATGTCGAAAACTTTGCCTCGTGTTTGAGACCCTTTAGCCCCTTCCATGCCCGCAGGAAAACCTCCTGCACCAAATCATCAAGGGCAACTGCACCGCACAACTGAAACAGGAGCGATCGCACCCGTTGCTGATGCCGTTGATACAGCTCCCGAAAGCCGTTGGGATGCCCGGCAAGGCACTGCTCAATCAGGGGGCGATCGGGATCGTTCACTTGCGGTCGGGTCCCGATATCTGTTGATGCGGTTGCCGCTGATAGGGGTAAAGATACACTCATGCGAGGTATCGCTCCATTAACGCAATCACTGTATTAGACAGGACATCAGCAACAGTGGTTCAAAACCCTTGGCAGTAGGGTTTGCTAGAATTTGGGAAACAATTGCCGCCACCGGCTGGACTATACTAAACGTCGGATGCTCTGACAGGGAACTGGCCGTGAATATCGCTGAAATTTTTAACCGTGGTGGCTTGGCCATGTGGCCACTACTCATCCTCTCGATCTTGACCTTAGGCACCATTTTTGAGCGGCTTTGGTTTTGGGGTATGGTTCTCCGAGGAGAAACCAAACTGGCGGAGCAAATTCTGGATGCCGCTCGCCACGATTGGCAAGAGGCGCTTGAGTTAGCGGCAAATGCCTGTGATCAACCCATTGGGCGCTTCCTCTACACTCCTTTACAACTGATTGACACCAACCCAGAAATCTTTCGCTTGGCTCTAGAGGCTGCAGCTGATGAGGAACTAAGTGCTATGCGGCGGGGCGAGAAGGTCCTAGAGGCAACGATTACGATGGCACCTCTACTGGGTTTATTGGGAACAGTCCTAGGTCTAATTAATGCCCTCAGTTCTATTCGCTTGGGGGATATTGGCACACCCGCAACCATGGGGGTAGGTCTCGGCATTAGTGAGGCCTTAATTAGTACCGCCTCTGGCTTGGTGGTCGCGATTATTGCCCTTGCCTTTCAGCGGCTCTTTCAAGCTTTTCTGTTGCAGCAGGCACAAATTTTTCGTCGCACTGGCAATGAATTAGAACTCACCTATCGCCAAGCATGGCTTGAGCAGCGGATCAAAGGGGAACCTGAAAAAACATTGTTCTAACTCAAGGTCTATTTTTGCATTTGGATTACCCGCAACTTAAAAATCCTACGGGTAGGGTGAACTAAAATCGTTATAATCGCTGTTGAGATTTCATTGGCGAGGCATCATGCGCGTTTACGTGTTGCTCTATAATCCCGGGACTGAAAATGAGGGCATTCATTCTCTGCAACTGGGCGATCGCAACCTTATTCTGATGTTTGAAAGCGAAGACGATGCCAATCGCTACGCCATGCTCCTAGAGGCACAGGATTTTCATCCCCCCAGCGTCGTTCCCATTGATGC
>NZ_JACOMP010000223.1:0-3718 GCF_014466085.1 Thermosynechococcus sp. OHK43 | reverse complement strand
CCGCTCGTGGAGCCTGTTGTATGAGTCAAGTCTTTCTCTGTGGTTACTACGGCTATGGGAATACCGGCGATGAGGCGCTGTTGGCAACGCTCCTCGAACAGTTGCCCCGCCACGTTTCACCGGTCGTCCTCAGCGGCAATCCTAGGGCCACGGCAGACCGCTATGGTGTTGCCACCTGCGATCGCCGGCAGTGGCAAACGGTGCTGCGTACTCTGCAACAGAGCCACGCCTTTATTTGGGGTGGAGGAAGTCTGATTCAGGATGTGACGAGTTGGCGCAGTCCTCTCTATTACCTTGGCTTGATGACCCTGGCGCAGCGGTTTGGCTGTCGCACCATTGCTTGGGCACAGGGGATTGGACCGCTGCGATCGCCCCTCTATCGCTGGTGGACTCGGGAACTGCTCCGCCGTTGTGTGGCCGTTACGGTGCGAGATTCCGGGTCGGCAGCCCTCCTGCGGCAGTGGGGTATTCCCCATCAACAGGGAGCCGATCCCGTATGGCTGATGTCGGCGCGTCCTGGGTTGCCCCCCCAGGATAGGGCGCCCATTGCTGTGTGTTTGCGTCCCCATCGGCACCTCACGAGCGATCGCTGGCAGCTTCTCAAAATGGCCTTGCGGCGGTGGCAGGAAGAGACGGGTGTGCTGCTTTTGCTATTGCCCTTTCAGCGCCAACAGGATTTGCCCTTGGCTGAGGATCTCTATGGGGCACTGCTGCCCGATCAGACCCAACTGATCTCCTGCGAGGATCCCCGCGAGATGAAGGGAATTTTAGCGGCAACGGCGGGGGCGATCGCCATGCGTCTCCATGCGCTGATTATGGCCGCCAGTGTCGGCTGTCGCTGTTTTGCCCTCAGCTACGATCCCAAGGTCCGCTACCTCATGGCCGATACGGGTATGGCTGGGGTTGAACTGGCAGCCTTGCCCCCTGACCCCACTGCCTTGATCCACCAATGGCAACACACCTTCTCTGCCCCCGTGCCCAGCTATCAAGCCTACCTGCAGTCGGCTGCCGTTCACAAGGCGGTGTTGAATCTCCTCTAGGCCAGCCCCTCGGCAAGGATAGGATAAGATTAACTCGATGCGTCGTTTTGTTGCGGCACCCCCATGAGCGAATTTCACCGCCGCTATCCCACCGGCAGCATTGTCAGTGATTTATTGCAAATTCATGACGGCCTCTTTATTGTCAAAACGACCCTCCGAGTGGGGGACACTATTCTCGCTACAGGGATGGCGGCGGCACCAACCCTTGAACAGGCGGAAGATACTGCTCGCCAGCGTGCTCTGCAACTCTTGGGTATTCACCTCCCTGTGCAAACGGCAGCGGAACTGATTCCCCGTGTCCCACCAGCCCTAGAGGCAGCTTCTTGGTCAGAGGCCAGCAATACTGATCTGTTCCTAGAACCCACCCCTTCTGCCAATCCTCGCCGCAGCCAACCAACCGTGAAACCGGCCAGCGAGAAGCCCCTCACCAAGCGCGAACCCGTGGATCTGGCGGATGAAATTGCCCAAACCACTGTGGAAATGAAGCGCTTGGGATGGACCGAAGCCCAAGGCCGTGCCTGTTTACTGCAACGCTATGGCAAGCGATCGCGCCAGCAGTTGAGCGATGAAGAACTCTTGGATTTTCTCCACTTCTTGCAACAACAACCCAGTCCTGGGGAGTCGTCCTTTTAGGCCATCTAAAATTAGGAAATTAGGCAACAAAATGCAAGAAAAATTTATACTCTAGCGAAAACTTAAAGAAAAGCTATAGATTTTCACGGCAGCCGTGATCCCCCCTTTAGCTTCTTTACCATGAAGGAGTTGTTGCTGTCGAGGAAAAATCCGTGCTGGGTCCCTTTGATGTCTCACCCTTGACCCTAGGCAGTGATCCGAGTGTCCGTCGCCAGTGGATTTTTCGCCTCGTGTTGCTGATGACGGTCTTTACCCTCTTTTTGATGGCGGTGGGCAGTGCCACACGGGTGATGGATGCCGGTTTAGCCTGTCCCGATTGGCCCTTGTGCTTTGGTACGCTGGTGCCGCAAATGGATTTGCAGATTTTCCTAGAGTGGTTTCACCGCCTGTTGGCCACCAGCTTAGGGCTGCTGGCGATCGCCTTTGTTGGCTTGAGCGTGGCTTGGCGGCAGGCCCTGCCTCCTTGGGTTCCCTACGCTGCGGCGGCGGCACTGTGCCTGGTGATTTTGCAGGGGATTTTGGGGGGGCTAACGGTCACGGAGTTGCTGCGCTTTGAAATTGTCACGGCTCACTTGGGCACAGGACTACTCTTCTTTTGCCTTTTGGTAGCAATCACCGTTGGCTTGGCTCCCTTTAGCGGTAGGGGTAGCGCCCGTTGGTTGCGACTTACAGGACCGATCGCCCTGCTATGGGTCTATGGCCAGAGTTTGTTGGGGGGCTTGGTGTCTTCGCAGTGGGCGGTTCATCAGTGCCTCTATGGCGATCGCCTGTGTGGGGTGCTCCATAGTCATCTGTTGGGGGTTGTCCCAGCCACCTTGGGGGTTTTGGCAGTTGTCATGGTGGCCTGGCGCAGCCCCGCCTTAACTTCTCCGTTGCGGCAATTGAGTTTCTCGCTCCTGCCGTTGGTGGCGCTGCAAGTGGCCTTGGGGTGGAGCACTCTCCAACTAAAGCTACAGGTTCCGGCTCTCACCGTTGCCCATCAAATGATTGGCGCCACCCTCTTGGGGGTGTTGGTGGCTATTTCAGCCTTGGCGTGGCGCGATCGCCCACCCTATTTTCTGAAACGGGAATCTTAAACATCTCTGAGGTCTGCATGACATTTCTCGCTAGGCTTTCCTCCTCAACGGGGGATCTCTCGACAAAATTGGTGGACTATGTCCAGCTCACAAAACCGCGGTTAATCCTGCTCTTTTTAATTACCACTGCAGCAGCAATGGAGGTGGCCGGTCAAGGTCGGGTGGCTCCCCAATTGCTACTCATCACCCTTGTGAGCGGTACCTGTGCGGCGGCGGCAGCCAATACCATCAACTGTCTCTATGACCGTGATATTGATGCAATGATGGAGCGGACGCGCCATCGGCCTTTGCCGGCAGGGCGGGTGGCCCCTTGGGAAGCGGTGTTTCTGGCGGTACTGCTGGCAACCACGGCCTTTGGTCTTTTGGCAGTATTTGCCAATCTCCTGAGTGCTTGCCTTGCCATGGCCGGAATTGCGGTCTATGTGGGGGTCTATACCCACTGGCTGAAGCGGTCTTCGCCGCAAAATATCGTGATTGGCGGTGCGGCCGGGGCGATTCCCCCCTTGGTGGGTTGGGCAGCGGTGACGGGAGAACTGAGTTGGGCGGCCTGGGTCCTGTTTGCCATTGTCTTTATCTGGACACCGCCCCATTTTTGGCCGCTGGCGATGTTGATTCAAGAGGACTATGCCCGTGTGCAGGTGCCCATGTTGCCAGTGGTGGGGGGCGATCGCCTGACGGCACAGCAAATTTTCCTCTACACCTTGGCACTGGTGCCCACCAGTTTGCTGTTAGTTTATCCCTGTGGTGTGGTGAGTTGGGGCTATGGTCTGGGGGCGATCGCCCTTGGCAGTTGGTTTATTTACGGCGCGTGGCAGTTGACCCAAGCCCCAGAGGATAGGGAACGCGCCCGTAGTCTCTTTAAGTTTTCCATCCTGTATATGATGCTGCTGTGTGCGGCCATGGTGGGCGATCGCCTACTGCTGCCGCCCTTATCAGCCAGTCTGAATGCCCTTGGGGGTCTGTTGAGGT
>NZ_JACOMP010000222.1:0-3162 GCF_014466085.1 Thermosynechococcus sp. OHK43 | reverse complement strand
GGTGTATCAACCGGTGTATCAACCGTTGATTTGGTCAGAGGGGGCAGCAACAGACTCTGCAAAAGCGGGATAAGAATAGGCAGTATATCAGCAGTCTATCAATTGTCCCTTGTTACCATATCCCTTAGTGCTGCGCCTGTAATCTGCCATGACGGTTGCCTATTTTGACTGCCCTGCTGGTGTGGCTGGGGATATGTGCTTGGGTGCCCTCCTTGATCTGGGGGTTCCCCTTGACTATCTTCAAAGCCAATTAGCGAAGTTAGGGATTGCCGATGAGTTTGAGTTGACTACGGAAACGGTACAGCGCAAAGGACAGCGGGGCCTAAAGGCACAGGTACATCTGCGCGATCGCCCCTCCCACCACTATCGCCATTGGCCGGAGATTGCCGACCAAATCCGGGCTGCCCATCTCCCCGATCGCGCCCGCGACTGGAGCCTTAAGGTTTTTGAAGCCTTGGCCATTGCTGAGGGTGCCGTGCATGGCATTGAGCCAGAAAAAGTGCATTTCCATGAAGTGGGGGCCGTGGATGCCCTTGTGGATATTGTCGGCACCTGCTTGGGGTTGGATTACCTCGATGTGAGTCACATTTACTGCTCGGCTCTACCCACTGGGGGCGGAATGGTCAAAGCGGCCCATGGTCAGCTGCCAGTTCCTGTGCCTGCTGTTCTGCAACTGTGCCAAACCTATCAAGTGCCCCTCTACAGCAATGGCATTGAAAAAGAACTAGTCACGCCTACGGGAGCTGCTCTTGTTTGTGCCCTCAGTGAGGGATTTGGTGCGCCGCCAGCAATGACATTGAAACGGGTGGGCTTAGGCGCCGGCACTCAAGAGCTGCCCCTACCCAATCTATTGCGCCTCTGGTTGGGAACGCCGCCGAATTCAGCAGAAACAGGCACCGCAAAAACGATTGTGGAACTGCAAACCCAACTGGATGACATGCCCCCCCAAGCCCTTAGCTATGCCTGTGAACAACTCTATGCCGTCGGTGCCATTGAGGTCTTTTGTCAGCCGATAACGATGAAAAAATCGCGCTTGGGAGTGTTGGTTACGGTACTGTGTCCCCCCAGTGCAGAGGCCGCCTGTGTGCAGACGCTCTTCCGTGAAACCACAACCCTGGGGCTACGGCGTCAAGTACAGGAGCGCTATGTTCTAGAGCGGCAAATACAGGAAATCCCAACCTCCTTTGGAAAAGTGCGGGTGAAAGTAGCGGCGCACCAAGGACAGCGGATCAATGTCCAGCCGGAATACGAAGACTGTGCCGCCCTTGCTCGTCAACATCAGCAACCTTGGCAGATGGTCTATCAAGAGGCTTTGGCAGTGGCACTGCAACTGTGGCCCTTAGGCTAGCTTCGGTTTAATAAAGACAATGGCCTGCTTCCAAATAATTGTGGGTTGATCATAGTGATCGACAACGCAGAGGCAATTCGTATCCTGCCAGCGCACTTTGCCAACCACAAGATCGCTGGTGCTGAGCTTGACTTCAACCTCGGTGCTATCTTTAATGAAGGTCTGTACTTGGCGAATGCTAGGCAGTGCCGTGTTAAATTCATCCGTCATTGGTTTCCCCTCTCTTACTTTTTCAATTCTATGAGCCTATCTTTTCAGAAGTACCAAGGGTTAGGTAACGATTTCCTTCTCATTGATAATCGCCATCAGGAAGAGCTGCTTTTAAGTCCGGAACAAGCCCAATACTGGTGCGATCGCCACTTCGGCGTGGGTGCGGATGGGGTCATTTTTTTACTGCGGGGAACTGGAGAAAGTGATTACCGCATGCGGATGTACAACGCTGATGGCTCAGTGGCGGAAATGTGCGGCAATGGCATTCGCTGTTTGGCCAAGTTCATTTTTGCCCTTGAGGGTCGCTCCGGCGGTGAAATTGTGCGCTACCGCATTGACACCCTTGCCGGTCTCATTGTGCCGGAGGTACAAGCGGATGGTCAGGTCACCGTGGATATGGGCAAACCCCAACTTTTGGCGCAGCAGATTCCCACCACCTTGGCAGCCGCAGATCAAAAAGTGATTGATGTTCCCCTCACGGTGGGCGATCGCCAGTGGTTGGTGACATGCGTGAGTATGGGCAATCCCCACTGCGTCACCTTTGTGGAGGATGTAGCTGCCCTGGATTTAGCTGTGATTGGTCCCCAGTTTGAGCATCACCCCGCTTTTCCCCAGCGCACCAATACTGAGTTTGTGCAAGTCCTAGGGAGCGATCGCCTGCGGATGCGCGTCTGGGAACGGGGAGCCGGTATGACCCTTGCCTGTGGAACGGGAGCCTGTGCCACCCTAGTCGCTGCTGTTTTGACTGGTTGCCTGAGTCCTGGGGGCGATCAAGCCCAAGCCACGGTTGAACTGCCAGGGGGCAATCTCCAGATTCGCTGGGATTTGCCTAGCCAACATCTGTATATGACCGGGCCTGCCCTTGCAGTCTTTAGCGGTACCTTGCCCTAGGTGAGCTATGACCCGTCGGCGGCAACTGTGGTATTACCCTCTTTTTCAGATTCCCCTCATTCTCTTAATAGGCTGTGTCCTCCTGGCGCTACTCTTCTCGCTGTTGAATTGGGGACGCCCCAGTGTCGCCGTTGTTCTCTCCCTTGATCTCAGCGGCAGTACGTTTGGCAATAGTCCATTGCAATTTAATCAACCACAAACCGTCATGGCCCAACAGGTGCTCGCTGCCAAGCTCTACATACAACGCAACCAACGGCATCTCACCACCCCCAATGAAGTCATGATCCACGGCTTTGGCCGCAATGTGGTGTTTCTTACGCCCCGGTTTGAGACCCATAGTGATCTGCTACTCACCCAACTAGATCAAGCCCTCAATCGCAGTGATTTGTTAGCGCAGGTGGATCCGACGGCCAAAAATCTTTCGGGGGCGATCGCCATCGCCACCCAACAACTGCAACGGATTCCCAATCGCTGCCGCGAAGTGCTCCTCATTACTGATGGTGCAGCCCCTGTGGACGCGGGTGTGGTTGCCAATGCCCGTCAGCAACGGGTGAAAATCAATGCCATTGTCGTGGGTGATCATGCGCCGCAACTGGCTGCAGCCACCGAAGCCACGGGTGGGCAATACCGCTCTGCCCCTGTTGCCCTTCTTGAGGAACTGGTGGGTCAAACCTTTTTTGAAAGCTTCAATCGCAACACCCGCTGGCCAATCT
>NZ_JACOMP010000221.1:0-14054 GCF_014466085.1 Thermosynechococcus sp. OHK43 | reverse complement strand
CCGGATCGCCTACGGATTTATGGCAATCCTCCCGATCCCAACAATGCTACGCCGGATCAGGAATTTACCCTCAGTCGCGGTGCCACCGCCGGCAGTCTCTTTGTCTATGCTCCGGATGCCAAAGTGGGGATTAACGGTGGCAGTAACAATCCCGATATTTTCGGAGCCGTGTGGGCCAAGGAATGGAATGGCTCAAGTTCCAATAACGCTGAAATTCGGGTGCCCGATCGCCTGCCGGAAGCCTTGGGCGGTCAGTATGCCAATGCCTCAATTGTTGTGGCACGAACCACAGAGGCTAGCAACTGGAACCGCCTAGCACAGTACTAAACTTTGGAGGCAGTGTTGCAGTGTTGATGGCTCATCCTAAATTCTATTTCCACTGGCTGGTGCAGCAGCGGGGGCGCGGGTTTACCCTGGGGGAGGTCTTGGCTTCTATTTTGGTGATTGGCCTATTTACCCTAGCGGCAATGCAGGCCATTGTTGTCGCTGCCTTTTTCCAAGCCGATGCCCGTAAATTTGCCGAGGCTAGCAACTGGATCCAAGACGATCTGGAAAATATTAAAATTGTTGCCTACGACCTCTGCCAAACCCAGTATGCCCAACGCAAGCTAGCAACATCTGCTCAACCGAGTGACACTACCTTAACCCTGGCACTCATTTCACCTGGTGAAAGCGATTACGATCAAGCCATGCCTCCAGAGTATCGGCCCAGGGGTGCCTGTGAGGTCACTTCAGCCACGGCTGGGTTTCGAGTGGGCGATCGTGTTCTCATTGGTTCGGACGCGGGCACACGCCGCATTGTCTCTATATCAACACCCAACACCATTACCTTAGACTCGCCAGTAGGGGTCTATCGGGGGGTGGGGACTCGTGTCTATGCCCGCTGTCGGATTCAGCCCAATGAAACCAATGGCATTGATGGTGGCTTTGGCGCCTACCTGCAAACCTTGATTCCACCGATGAATAGCAGCAATAATAGTCGCCCCATTGTCAATGAGACGTATACGATGACGCGCACACTGACTACCCGTGCCCAAGCACCCTTCCAAACTTTAGAGCTGGCCTATGCTGTGCGCAATAGTAGGAATCGCATTGTTGCTCAACTATCAACCGAGGTGGTGCCCAATGCATTTTTTCGCTGTCCATAAGCAGGGCATGACCCTGATTGAAATCCTGATTGTGCTGACGGTGGCCGTTATTTTAGCGCTGGCTATCACCCCTAGCTTTCTTTATTGGCTGGAAACGCAGCGGGTCAACCAGGCCCTTGATAGCTTAGAGGGGGCACTGCGGGAAGCACAGCGGGAAGCGATGCGGCGCAATCAAACCTGTCGGGTAGCCATTAATACCGGCGTCAATCCCATCATTGCCGGCCAGCCACCCCAATGTCTGCCCAATGGTCCGCGCCAACTGCAACATGTGACCCTGCGTCGCAATGATGGAACTGCCTCAGTGCAGTTTGGCTTTCAGGGGCGCACCAGTAGTACCGGTACGATTGTGATTGCTGCCACCAATCATCCGACCCTTCAACGCTGTTTGGTGGTTTCCTTGGGGTTGGGCATCATGCGCACCGGCAATTACGTTGAAACCGACACCACGGGTACAACTGCCGATAACTGTCGAGAGCGCAATTAAGGAGCAGCAAGATGCAAGGTTGGCGCAGAGGCGATCGGGGCTTTACACTGACGGAGCTACTTGTGGCGGCTGCCGTTGGCGGTATTGTGGTGGCCATGAGTGGTTGGGCAATGGTAGCCATTCTGCAAAACAATCGCCGTATTGAAGAACAGGCAACTACCCGCATGAACCTGAGCCGTGCCCTTGACTTTATCTCCGATGACATTCGCTCAGCCATTCGCATTTCAACAACGGCACCCTCAGATTGGACAATTCCCAGTGGTGGCTACCAGTTGGTAATGTTTATCGAAAAACCAACAGATAACCTCGAGGAGCAGGAGAACGGCAATTTGGCCAGCACAACTCGTGTGGCCTACTACACTCGCCCCAAGACGAGTAGTGTGGTGTGGCGAGGCCCGATAATTCTCTATCGCCAGAAAATTGGCGATTCGACCCCCAATGCGCTCATTGATGGCATTGCCAACACCAGCCCCACCTGCACTAATAACTTGCCGGGTGCAATTGATAGTGGCACCAACAAGGGTGGATTTCGGGTTTTTGTGCAGCATAACCGTAACGTCAAGCTGTGTATTGCTGGTTTGGTGGCGTCAACAGGTGTTGTTTACCAAGCGGATACCCTCGCAGCGGTGCGATCCGGATCTGCTACTCCCTAGAGACAGCGCCGAGTCTTGAGACTCCCTATTTTAGGGCAGTGGCGGTGCGCTGGCAGTTCAAGTGATTGGCGCAGAGGTTGCAATTTGTCTCATTCTCTTTGCATTGTGAGCGAACTCTAACACTGATCGCTCCAAAGGTTTCCCGGTTGGTCATTCTTGATAGGGGAGGACAGGCGCGATCGCAAGCGGGAGTGTAGGATAGGGAAGGCGTCATTTAAACTATTTGGCTGCATTGTCCCTATGCCTCGTCGTACCGACATTTCAAAGATTCTCATGATTGGTTCGGGTCCCATTGTCATTGGTCAGGCCTGTGAATTTGACTATTCGGGCACCCAAGCCTGTAAGGCATTGCGCGAGGAAGGGTACGAGGTGGTCTTGATTAACTCCAACCCCGCCACCATCATGACGGATCCCGAGATCGCCGATCGCACCTACATTGAGCCGCTCACCCCGGAAATGGTGGAAAAGGTCATTGCCGCTGAACGCCCCGATGCCCTGCTGCCCACAATGGGAGGACAAACGGCGCTGAACATAGCGGTAGCGCTGGCCAAATCCGGTGTCCTCGATCGCTATGGGGTGGAGTTGATTGGCGCCAAATTGCCCGCTATTGAGATGGCCGAGGATCGCAAGCTCTTTAAGGAGGCCATGCAGCGAATTGGCGTGGGGGTGTGTCCGTCGGGCTTGGCCAATACCCTGGAAGAGGCGCGGGCGATCGCCCAAGAGATTGGGGTTTATCCCCTGATTATTCGACCGGCTTTTACCCTAGGGGGCACCGGTGGCGGCATTGCCTACAACCAAGAAGAATTTGAAGAAATTGCCGCTGCTGGTCTCGATGCCAGTCCTGTCTCGCAAATTCTCATTGAGCAGTCCCTCATTGGCTGGAAAGAATACGAGCTGGAAGTGATGCGGGACATGGCTGATAACGTGGTCATCATCTGCTCCATTGAGAACCTGGACCCCATGGGCATCCACACCGGCGACTCGATCACCGTTGCCCCGGCCCAAACCCTGACGGACAAAGAATACCAGCGGCTGCGGGATGCCTCGATCAAAATTATTCGTGAAATTGGTGTAGAGACCGGCGGATCGAACATTCAGTTTGCTGTTAACCCCGAAACTGGGGAAGTGATTGTCATTGAAATGAATCCCCGGGTTTCCCGTTCTTCGGCACTGGCCTCAAAGGCAACAGGCTTTCCCATTGCCAAAATCGCAGCAAAATTGGCTGTGGGCTATACGCTGCCGGAAATCCCCAACGACATTACCCAAAAAACTCCCGCCAGCTTTGAACCCACGATTGACTATGTGGTTACCAAAATTCCCCGCTTTGCCTTTGAAAAGTTTCCCGGCTCCCCGCCCGTCCTCACTACCCAAATGAAGTCTGTGGGTGAAGCCATGGCCATTGGCCGCACCTTCCAAGAGTCCTTGCAAAAAGCCCTGCGATCGCTGGAAATAGGTCGAGCCGGCTGGGGGTGCGATCGCCCCGAAAAACTCCCTAGCCTTGAGCAACTGCGGGGGAAACTGCGCACGCCAAATCCAGATCGCATCTTTGCCATTCGCCACGCCTTCCTCTTGGGGATGACCGTTGAGGAAGTTTATGAACTAACGGCCATTGATCCGTGGTTTTTGCGGCAGATGCAGGGACTCCTAGAAACAGAGAAATTTCTTAAGCGCAGCAAACTGGAGCAACTCACGGCCGATGATCTCTGGCGGATCAAGCAACAGGGCTTTAGTGATGCCCAAATTGCCTATGCTACGAAAACCACTGACGATCAGGTGCGAACCTATCGCCAATCCTTGGGTGTCATTCCCGTCTATAAAACTGTAGACACCTGTGCCGCCGAGTTTGAGGCTTATACCCCCTACTACTACTCCACCTACGAGCGACCTGTGGAGCAAATTAACCCTGAGAGCGGCGACGTTGAGCTGCTACCGCCACAATCGGAAGTGCTGCCCCCCCGCAAGCCGCGGGTGATGATTCTAGGATCAGGGCCGAACCGCATTGGCCAAGGAATTGAATTTGATTACTGCTGCTGCCATGCTGCCTACGCGCTGCGGGCCGATGACTATGAAACCATCATGGTCAACTCCAACCCTGAGACGGTTTCTACTGACTACGACACCAGCGATCGCCTCTACTTTGAACCTCTGACTAAGGAAGATGTCCTCAACATTATTGAAGTGGAGCGGCCCGTCGGCATCATTATTCAGTTTGGCGGTCAAACCCCCCTCAAGCTGGCGTTACCCTTGCAACGGTACCTTGAACAGCAGGGCGATCGCCTCGGAACCCAAATCTGGGGCACTTCACCTGACTCCATTGATATTGCTGAGGACCGCGAACGTTTCGAGAAAATTTTGCGGGAGCTCAACATCCCCCAACCCCCCAACGGCACTGCTCGCAGTTATGCCGAAGCCCTGAGCATTGCCCAGCGGATTGGCTATCCAGTGGTGGTGCGCCCCAGTTATGTGCTCGGTGGTCGGGCAATGGAAATTGTCTATTCCAATGGGGAACTGGAACACTATATGAACGCAGCGGTGCAGGTGGAGCCAGAGCGACCCATCCTCATTGATAAGTATCTGGAAAACGCAATTGAAGTGGATGTGGATGCCATTGCCGATGCAACGGGCAGGGTAGTCATTGGTGGGATTATGGAACACATCGAGCAAGCGGGGATTCACTCTGGGGATTCTGCCTGTAGCTTGCCCACCCAATCGCTGTCTCCTGCGGTTTTGGAGACCATCCGCACCTGGAGTATTGCCCTTGCCAAGGCGCTCAAAGTGGTGGGGCTGATGAACCTCCAACTGGCAGTACAAGGGGAGCAAGTCTATATTTTGGAGGCCAACCCGCGGGCCTCCCGGACGGTGCCCTTTGTCTCGAAGGCGATCGGCATTCCCCTGGCTAAAGTTGCTGCTCGGCTGATGTCAGGGAAAACCCTGGCGGAACTCAATTTCCTCAATGAGAAGATTCCCAACCATGTCGCCGTCAAGGAAGCTGTCCTCCCCTTTGAAAAATTTGCCGGTACCGATACGGTGCTAGGGCCAGAAATGCGCTCCACGGGTGAGGCCATGGGGATTGATATGACCTTTGGGGCTGCCTATGCCAAGTCCCAACTGGCAGCCAATCAAAGGTTACCTTTGCAGGGAACCGTTTTTGTGTCGATGGGCGATCGCGACAAAGCAGCAATTGTGCCTGTGGTTCAAGAGTTGCAGTCTCTTGGCTTTCAGATTATTGCCACTGAAGGAACCCGCAATGCCTTGCTTGAGGCAGGGCTGAGCAATATAGAACTCATCCTCAAGCTCCATGAAGGGCGTCCCCATGTCCTCGATGCCATTAAAAATGGGCAAATTCACCTGATTCTGAATACACCCTCCGGTCAGGAAGCCCGTACCGATGCCCAATTGATTCGTCGCACTGCCCTTGCCTATAAAATTCCGATTGTGACGACGATTGCCGGTGCGAAGGCAACGGCTGCCGCCATTAAAACCCTGCAAACCTCAACCCTAGGGGTACGGGCACTTCAAGACTACCATCGGGTGGAATGCTAAACATTGGTTTTGGCAATTACGTCTCACCGCAGCGCCTGCTGGCGATCGTGAGTCCTGACTCTGCCCCGATCAAACGCCTGATTCTTGAGGCACGGGAGCACCATCATCTCATTGATGCCACCCACGGGCGGCGAACTCGTGCCGTACTGGTGTTGGATGGCGAGATGATCGTCCTCTCAGCCTTACATCCTGAAACACTAGTGGCACGCCTCAGTCCACCCGCCTAGCCACGGTGTGCAAGGGCCAACTTCCCCCTCGCGAAAGCTGATATCTAAAATTTCCCTTGCAGGGCGCTTTCACAGCGATCGCACAACTGGGGATGCAAGGCGGATTGTCCCACACTTTCAGAATAATTCCAGCAGCGGACACATTTCTGACCTTGGGCATGGCCAACGCCAATCCATAGCCCCTCCGCTTCAAGAACATAGGGCACGTCCACCGCTTGCCGTTGCGGCATCAGCTCCACCTGGGACACCAAGAAGAGATAGCGCAGTTCATCCACCCCATTACCCCTGAGGGCGTCCCTGGGATTCATCTGTGCGAGGCGATCGCGCCATTCAGAATCGGCAATGTAGAGCCACACTTTTGCCTCCAAAGAAGAGCCAATCAGCTTTTCTGCACGGGCCTGTTCGAGCACCTTGTTCACTTCGAGGCGCAATTGCCGCAGGTGTTGCCACTCACTAGCTAGCCCCGGATCGTGCCACTGGGCCGGAAGCTCTACCCAACCACTTTGAAACACTGAAAGATAGGGGGTTTTGAAGGGTAAATGCTGCCAAATATCCTCGGCTAAGTGGGGGAGCACTGGGGCAATGGCACGGGCTAAGTTTTGAACGGCAATGGCAAGTACGGTTTGACAACTGCGGCGGCGATCGCTCGTGGCGGCACTGATGTACAACCGATCCTTGGCAATATCGAGATAAAAGTTCGAAAGATCAACAACACAAAGATTTTGAATGGTTTGGAAAAAGCGATAGAACTGAAAGCTATCAAAGGCCGCAGTCACTTCACTGAAGACTTCGTGCAGTCGATGCAGCATATAGCGATCCAAGGCCGGCAGTTGAGCATAGGGAATGGCATCCTGATTGGGGTTAAAGTCGTGGAGATTCCCTAGGAGAAAGCGAGCCGTGTTACGAATCTTGCGATAGACGTCCGCCAACTGCTTGAGAATATTTTTACCAATGGGCACATCGTTGGCGTAGTCCACGGAGGAAACCCACAGCCGCAGTACATCGGCACCATAGGGAGGGTCTTGCTTCTGGTTTTTACCCCCCTCGATCACTTCGCGGGGATCCGTGACATTGCCGAGGGACTTGCTCATTTTTCGCCCCTGCTCATCGAGGACAAAGCCGTGGGTCAGGACGGCCTTGTAGGGAGCTTGACCTTTAACGGCAACCCGTGTCAGCAATGAGGATTGGAACCAGCCGCGGTGCTGATCAGAGCCTTCGAGGTAGAGGTCTGCCTGCTGATCGCCGAGAACCGCTGCCCAAGAGGTTCCGGAGTCAAACCAGACATCCATGGTGTCCGTTCCCTTTTCGTAGCGATCCGCTTGATCTCGCAGGGATTCGGGAAGCAATTCAGCAACGGAGAGTTCCCACCAAGCATCGGACCCGCGATCGCGAATAATGGCTTGCACATGGGCAATGGTTTCTGCTGTTAGCAGGGGTTCCCCGGTTTCTTTGTCATAAAAGACGGGGATGGGCACGCCCCAACTGCGCTGACGCGAAATACACCAATCGGACCGCTCCGCCACCATTGCCGTAATGCGGTTTTCCCCTTGGGCAGGAATCCACTTCACCTCAGCGATCGCCCTGAGTGCCGCATCGCGAAAGCCCTCAACGGAAGCAAACCACTGTTCCGTGGCGCGGAAGATAGTGGGTTTCTTTGTCCGCCAGTCATAGGGATACTTATGCACATAGGGTTCCTCCTTTAGGAGCGCCCCACACTCCTGCAAAGCCGCAATGACCGCTTCATTGCCTTCCTGGAGAACATTGAGACCGGCAAATGGTCCTGCTTCCGCCGTAAAGCAGCCATTCTCATCCACCGGCGACAGGATTGGCAAACCGTAGCGCTGACCGACAGCATAGTCTTCTAAGCCATGGCCAGGAGCAGTGTGCACCAGACCGGTGCCCGATTCCGTGGTCACATAGTTACCGCCAATAACAATTTTGCCCTCGCGCTCAAAGAGGGGATGGCGATAGCGCGCATTTTCCAAGTCAGCCCCTTTGGCGGTGGCCACCACCGTGAGCATGCCACCAAGGATGTCACTCAGCCGCTTTACGAGAGCCTTGGCAACAATTAAATACTTGTAGCGGCCACTGGGCTTAGCCTCCACAAGGGCATAGGTGAGATCGGGATTGACACTCACAGCCAAGTTCGCCGGAATCGTCCAGGGGGTTGTTGTCCAAATGGCAACCCCCAATTTCCCTAGGGCTTGATACCAAGCCTTGGCTAGCCCCTGGGGCAGCTCAATCACCTCAAAAGCGGCATACAGACTGCGGGAGGTGTGCCCTTCGGGATATTCCAGTTCGGCTTCGGCGAGGGCAGTTTTTGAGCTGGGACTCCAGTGCACCGGTTTCAGGCCGCGATAGATATAGCCCCGCAGCACCATTTCGCCAAAGACACCGATTTGGGCGGCCTCATAGTCGGGGGTAAGCGTCAGATAGGGGTGTGCCCAGTCGCCCCAAACCCCATAGCGCTGGAAGCTCTGCTTTTGCTCGGCGACGGTTTTGAGGGCAAATTCCTTGGCCTGTTGGCGGAGAGTGAGGGGCGTTAGCTGCGCCCGCTGTTCCGGTTTCAGGTTTTGCAGCACCTTGAGTTCAATGGGTAGGCCGTGGCAGTCCCAGCCAGGGCGGTAGTGAACCTTGCGTCCCCGCAGCAGTTGGTACTTGTTAATGATGTCCTTGAGAATTTTATTGAGGGCATGGCCAATGTGGAGGGCGCCATTGGCATAGGGGGGGCCATCGTGAAGAATAAAGACCTCCCCCGGATTCCTTTGCTGAAGCGTTTCATAAATTTGGTGCTGTGCCCAAAAGGCCTGCAATTGGGGTTCCCGTGTTGCTGCATTTGCCCGCATTTCAAACGTGGTTTGGGGCAAGTTGACGGTGTCTTTGTAGTCGGGGGTCGCATCAGTCATGGGTGGGTACAGCGGGGTATGATTGTTTCAGGGCAAGAAAAACTTGGCAATGGATTCAATTGTAGGGGAACTGTTCTGATTCACTCAAGGATGATTTCCGTTCTAGGCTTGGATCTGGGGCGCAAGCGTATTGGCGTGGCCGGGTGCGATCGCCTGGGGCAGTTGGCCGCAGGCATTACAACGATTCATCGCCGCAATTTTGCCAGTGATGTGGCACAGCTTCGGCAGATTTGTCAAGAGCGAGGGGTGGAAAAGTTAATTGTGGGCTTGCCCTACACCCTGGATGGTCAATTGGGTTCCCAGGCCCGCCAGGTGCAACATTTGGCGGCAAAAATTGGCGCAGCCTTGAACTTGCCGGTGGAATATGTAGATGAGCGGCTCACCTCCTTTCAAGCGGCGGAAATCCTTAAACAACGCCGGCGATCGCCCCGTCAGCACAAGGACTTAGTGGATCAAATTGCCGCTGCCCTGATTTTGCAACAATGGCTCGATACCCGTTTGCAAACCGCAAGATCAACACTGGCACCCCCTGACCCCCAGCTATAACTGATAATTAATTTGTAATTATTGTAATTTTATTGTAATTAATTTGTATATTCCCAAATGACTGGGCACGATCCACAACTGAGCTACCATGCACGGGGCTGAAACTGCGTATCATTGAGAATCACCACCCCGTCTCCCGACTGTGCCAACACAAACCATCCCTGCCGATAGGCATAGCGAGCTACCTCAGGCGGCACAATCATCCCCGCCACTGCTCCCAAGAGTCTGGTGTCACGATACTGGTGAGCCAAACGACGAAATTTAGCAATGCGCTCTAGATGCTCATCCACATCCCCTTGGCTCAGTTTCGTTTTTACCTCGACGAGAACCGCTTCATCTGTATTGACCACCAGCAGATCAACTTCTAAACTCTCGTTGCCATCTTGGAGAATGACATCGCTGTAAAGTTGAGAGACGGCAATTCCTCGATTTTGAAATAAACGTAGTACCGCTGGTCGTACCTGCCATTCCACAAACTCTCCTAGACGATTGCCCAGTTTCCCCAGTTGCTGGTTGAGTTGACGAGCTTCTTCCCGCAGCAATCGCTCCGTTTCTTGGAAACGTCGGTCAGTTTCCTGAAATCGCCGATCCGTTTCTTGAAAGCGGCGTTCCGTTTCCTTTTGAGCTTCTAACAGCTCCCCTAATAATCGCCAAACATCTTCAGGGGTGTATGGCTTTGTCATTGCTTGATTGACGGGATTAATTTACTGGGCCTTGCTTGAAAGCTGCGCACCTTGAGTGAGGAAATGAAAAGGGGACTTAGAAAACATCTTTTATCTTAAATCCTTTTAAATCCTTTGCGGTAGCATCTATCTATCACTTTCCTTTGAAATAACTCTCAATGAACCTAGAAACACTGCGCGCCTATCATGACACCTACCCTGCCCTACTGAATAAGATCTACCTCAACTATGGGGGTCAAGGGCCGCTGCACCAAGACACCTGGCAGGCTATTCGCGAAAGCGATCGCCACATTCAACAACAGGGTCCCTTTGCCAATCGGGTCTTTCCGTGGTTAAGCCAACAACTGCACAGCCTGCGCACAGCCCTAGCACAGCTATTGGGAACAACCCCAGAAACGATTGCCCTCACCGATTCGGTTACCACTGGCTGCAACATTGTTTTGTGGGGCCTCAACTGGCAAGCGGGTGATCATCTGCTGATTTCCAACTGTGAGCATCCGGGGGTAGTGGCGATTACCGAGCAATTGGCGCGGCGATTGGGGGTGGTTGTGGATCGGGTTGCCTTTTGGCCGTGGTGTGACGATGAAGTAGCCGCCATTGAAGCCCAACTCCACCCCCGCACCCGCTTAGTCGTCCTCAGTCATTTGCTGTGGAATACAGGGAAACTGTTGCCGTTGGAGAAGATTGTTGACGTTTGCCACCGTCGCGGCATCCAAGTCTTGGCGGATGGCGCCCAAAGTGTCGGCATGGTACCCCTAAATTTACCAGCCTTGGGCGTAGATTACTATGCCTTTACGGGACACAAGTGGTGCTGTGGGCCCGCAGGACTCGGAGGGCTCTATATTCGGCGCGATCGCCTAGCCACATTGGAACCCACCTTTATTGGCTGGCGCAGCATTCATCAGACCCGTGATGCCCAACCGGCGGGCTGGAAGGAGGATGCCAGTCGCTTTGAGGTGGCCACAACCGCCTTTTCCTTGGTACCGGGGCTAATGACTGCCCTGCGAGTGCATGATCAATGGGGGACCGCCCAAGGGCGATATGAGCGCATTTGTGAGCTGAGCCATCACCTCTGGCAACGGTTACGGGGTATGGTGGGTTTGACCTGTCTTAGTCCTGTGCCGCCCCCCTCCGGCTTGGTAGCCTTTCAGCTGGCCAATGGTCAGCATCGCCAATTGGTACAAGACCTTGAGGCAGAGAATATCTTGGTGCGGGAATTGCTCTATCCTCCCTCGGTGCGTGCCTGTGTCCATTACTTTACGTTGCCGGAGGAGAGCGATCGCTTTGTTGCTGGCTTAGAACGGTGGCTTCAGAATCATCCTTAGGAAGCTGAGGAATTGAAAGAATTGAATTAGAGCGATTCTCCAATGACCTACCCTATTGGCCAAAGCTCAACAGGAAAATTGTGCTTGCCGTGCGGCAATGTCAGCGATCGCCTGCTTGAGAATGCGATGCTCCTGGACTTGAATGCGGGCATGGAGGGTTGCAGGGGTATCATCGGGGAGAACAGGCACCGCTGCCTGAACCAAAATCGGGCCACTATCCACTTCCTCTGCCACCAGATGTACCGTACAGCCCGTAATCTTGACGCCAGCAGCAAGGGCCTGCTCAACGGCATGCAGCCCGCGAAAACTGGGCAGCAAACTAGGATGCAGGTTAATGACCCGCTGGGGATAGGCATTCAGCAGTACCGGTGTAACAATGCGCATCCAACCGGCCATGACCACCCACTCTACTTCATAGGCCTTGAGGGTTTCGACAATGGCGGCATCCAGACTTTCACGGTTGGGATAGTGGCGATGGTTAAGGAGAACGCTAGGAATTTGCCACTGTTTTGCTCGCTCGGCCACAAAGGCGTTGGGATTGTTGTAAATCAACACTTGAATCTGGGCAGCTAGTTCACCAGCGGCGATCGCCTCCGCAAGGGCAGCAAAATTGGACCCACTCCCGGAGGCCAACACCCCCAATCGCAGGGGGCGACAAGGAGGAGTATTTTCGGGTGCCGCTGGCACAACCAGAGCCTCACTCGACATGACGGGCATGGCGGATTTCGCTGTTCAATAATTCTAAAGCCTTGGCCACCATTGGATCCGTGGGTCGTGCCACCAAGTTAGGATTGAGGCGCAATTCCAGATCGCTCCTGGGATCGCCCGTCACCAGCACATCGGGAGTGATGCCCGCCCCTGTAATATCCCGACCCTTGGGGGTCAGATAGCGCGCCACCGTCACCAGGAGGGCAGACCCATCCCCCAGTTCATGAACCGCTTGGACGCGCACCTTACCAAATGTAGGCGTGCCCACAACGACTGCTCGCCCCTGATCCTGCAAAGCACCCGCCAAAATTTCACTGGCACTGGCAGAGGCCTGATTCACTAAAACCACAAGGGGCAACTGAGTCAAGGCACGTTGGCGGGCACGAATCGTCTCTTCCCGCTGGTTTTGTTGAATGCGCACGATTACCCCAGAATCCAGCCATTGGCGGCTAATTTCAATCCCTGCTTCGAGGAGTCCGCCCGGATTATGGCGCAGATCCAGGATAAAGCCTTGCACCTTCTCCCGTTGTAAGATTTCGATCGCCTCTTGCATCTGTTGATGGGAGCGGCTATTAAAACCACTGAGGCGGATGTAGCCCACACGGGGAGAGTTGAGGATTTGAAAATTCACCGTACGGGGAATCTCGCCAGCGCGCGTCAATTCAACACTAAAGGGTTGAGGCCTGCCCTCACGGCGCACCAGCAGATGCAACTTGCTGCCCGCCGGCCCCCGCAGCATCAATGTGGCCCGCTCCAATGTTAAGCGATCGCTACTACGACCATTGATAGCTAGAATTTCATCCCCCACCTTCAGATCGGCCCTGGCCGCCACCGACCCCGCTTCAATGGCCTGAATGCGAAAGAGTTCCCCCGACTCCACGAGGGCAAGACCCACATCCACCTGCTGGCCTTGGGTTTGCAGGAGCAGTTGACGGTACTCTTGAGGGGGCAGAAAGCGGGTGTAGGGATCATTGAGACGGACAAGGGTTTGCTGAATCACCCGATAGGCAGCTTCGCGATCGCCATAGGATCGGGAGAGCAATTCCTGACGAAGGGCCTGCCAGTCAAGACGATTAAAGCTGCGATCTAGATAGCTTCTATAGATAATTTGCCACGCCTCATCCACCAAGGCCTTGGGGGCATCCTTGAGCGTAGAGGTACCCGCCACTGCTGGCGGCATCCCCAATAGCGCAACACCCACTCCCAAAAGTGCCCAGTGTTTCACCCGCCAAATCCATCTAAAACGCCTCGCTCCTATTTATTCTATCGTTCCCCCATAAAAAATCCCCCTCACGGGGAGGGGGAAGGCATTAAAAGCTAGAAGCTAAAGGTCGTGCGGATAGCACCCACAACAATGGCATCGTTATTTGAGTTACTGTTGGGGTTAAAAATGGCAATTACCCCCGGCGTCACCGAGAGATTCTTGGAGACGGCAAAGCGGTAAAAGCCCTCTAGGTGATAGGAATTAAACTGAGTGTAGCTCTCTCCAGGAACACCCGGGACATTGGTAATGCTGATGAGCTGCGGCGGCTGACCAAAGACCAAGCCCGCCAAGTCGCCCTTGCGCCAGAGGTCTGGCGAAGCAAAGGTAATAGCCCAGTTGACGATCTCCGCTTCGCGCCGTGGTCCTGCCAGTCGCACCTGATAGACGTTGGCGTAGCCAGCCCAGCCTGCCAGATTCAACTGCTTAATCGGCCGGTAGGTAAACTGGAAACCCACTGAATCAGCCGCCTGAGCAGCCAGAATAAGATTAAGCGGATTCGCTGCAGAGCGCGCAAGCGAACTCCCTGTACCCCCAAAGGGATCTAAACCGTAGGAGTGGGTGTAGGTG
>NZ_JACOMP010000220.1:0-3472 GCF_014466085.1 Thermosynechococcus sp. OHK43 | reverse complement strand
GGTGACGGTCTCCACCATTGCTTCCGGGGAGTCAAAGCCAAAGATCTTGGCCATGGCGGCATTGACCCGAATAAACCGATTTTCGGTTGACGCTTGAAAAATTCCCTCAAGGGCATTCTCAAAAATACTGCGGTAGTTTTCCTCAGCAATGCGCAGCGCTTCCTCGGCTCGCATGCGATCGCTAATATCAATGCCGACGGCAACGGTATGGGTACCCTTCATATACTTTTGCAAAGCAACGAGGTAAAACCTGGTTTGACCATTGCGCTGAACAGAGATCACCCGTGAGGCAAATTGATCTGGAGACTCCAAAAACTCCTGCATAAAGGCGGCTAGCTCGCAATCCGCAGACAAAAAGCCCAAAGGACGGCCAATAAATGCCTCTGGTGGCAAATTCAAGGTTTCTGCCAATTTGCGATTGACCCCCTTATAGATGCCCTCAGCATTAATCCAAGCAATCGTGCCGGGAACAGCATTGAGTACCGCCTCAAACTGTTCATTGGCCTCAATCAGTTCATCGCGAATCTGCTCGAGGCAGCGGTTTTTTTGGGCTAACTCCTCAAAGGAGATACGCAACTGGCGCATCATGGCATTAAAGGAATTGGCCAGTTTGCCCACCTCATCAAGGGAGTGCACCTGCACCAGTGTCGCCAAATCGCCTGCCTGCACGCGACGGGTGGAAGTGACCAAGGATTGAATCGGCTTAACAATCGCATTGGCCGTGAGATAGGCCCAAACACTGGCCAACAAGAGGGCACCAAGGGTAATAGCAAAGGACACCAACCGTTTTTGGTTGGCTATGGTATGAATCCATGCCTGGGACTTCCCCACAAAGGCGATACCAATGGGGGGTGGATGCGGCACCTTGAGCTGCTTGCGAAAGTCCTGCAATGGGCTGTAGATAGTTGCGTAGGCAGAACCCACAATGTCAGTTGTACCGACAAACATTTTGCCCTGATCGAGAACTTGAGTGGCCACTTCGCGAGCGACGCGGGTTCCAAGGGCGCGAGTCCGACCATCGGTGTAAGGCACATTGGTGGCAATTCGCAAATCTTGGGCAAAAATTGTTGCCACTGTATCTACTGTGGACCAGGCAGTGGTGCTATCCACAAGATCCGGCATATTGTTGAGCAAAATGCCCGTCAAAATTAGCCCTTGAAATTGGTTGTTTTCATAAAGGGGCTTGGCGGCAAAGGCTAGTAAGCCAATATTGCCGTCCGCAATGGGGTAGGTACCCGTAGGGGCCGGCTGCTGATTGGGGGGTAGATTGGCAATGGGTTGAGGACGCAATGTAATCTTTGCCTGCTGTGCTAAGCCCAGTTCTTGTAACTGTTCACGATTGAGGAGTACCAGACCGCTAATCAGTTGCTGGCGATCGCGAGCCAGTTGGAACATCGGTAAGTTAGCAATACTGTTGGCTTGATGCCGGCTGAGACGATAGGGGGAATGGGTTTCGGGAGTCAAGTCGAGGAGCGCCTCTCCCGTTTTAGCCAAGACCATTGTTTGCTGTGCCAGTACCCTACCCCTCGCATCGGCCACCAGCATCAGGTTCATGGGGCGTTCAGTCCTATCCACTTCCGCAAGAATAGCTTGGATAGCGGCAGGATTCAAAACACTGACAAGGGATTGACCCACATGTCGCGCATAGATTCCACTGGCAATTAAGAGGGCTTGGATGCGAGACTCATAGGCCAAATTGTCGATTTCCCACTGCAAATCCCGCAAACTAGAGCGCAGTTGCTGATCGAGGTGATGCTCAAAGCTGCGATAGCTGACTTGAATCAGGGCTTCAGTAATAATCACGGCTGGAAAGAGCGCCGCCAGCGCCAAGGCCAAGGTAAATTTCCAACGCAGACTTAACCGCTGCCATGAGATCGCAAATCGTTGAGATAAGGCGCTAGCGGAATTTTTCATCAAGATTGATACCGAGGCGACTGCAACTGCCGCAATTGTTACCTTCTAAGCTTGAGCGTTGCTGGCAGTACTCTGATCATAGACGACATTAAAAACGGTAACGGAACTCAAGAAAGCCTGTGCCCTGACCACTGGTGCTCACCTGTCCGCCAAGGCGAATCTGCTCTGTCACCTGAAACCCAAGGTTAAAGCGCGTCGGATCATTGGGGGCAGTTAGCAACTGCAAGAGGGAGACCGAGGTAAAACTATTTACTTGGAAGCCGAGTTCAGCCCCCACGGCAAGGGTTGGGGCTTGGCTTTGGGCTTGGCGATCGGGGGGCACCACGGCTGGAAAAATCCGAAACGAGGTGCGGTTACCCGTGGCCTGATCAATCAATGCCTGTAGGTTATTGAAAAGAGCAGATCCGGCGAGACTGGCGACGACTGTTTCTCCCCCCACTTGGTTGAGATCTGCAATTGAGCCACCGCCCATCAATGCCAGTAGTTCAGTTGGGCTACGGGAGGGGGTACTGGATAGCTCAAGCACCGCAGGTAAATTGGTTTGGAGTTGACTGGCACGACCATTGATGCGGGCAGTGATCCGAATGGTGTTCAACGTTCCTAGGCTGGTGGCTGTCACGGAACCCACATCCGATAGTCGCGTCACCGTACCGGGGGTATACACTTCAGTGGCAGTGGCAGCAAGGGTGAGGTTGAGTTCGGGATCCAAGCCATTGGCGGGGGTAAAGAGCACATAGTTATCCGCTCGCCGCTGGAGCAGAAAGAGGGTGGTAAAAAGATTCAGTTGCCCTCCCGTGAGGCGAATTTTGCCGTCAGGCTGAAGACTATCGAGGCCGCCATTGAGGGTTAAATGACCAGTGGCCGTTAGGTTGAGAACGGGCGATCGCGTCACCCGCAAGGAATCTAAGATATTAATTTCTAAATTCCCAAAGACCAGTGGTTCAAATAGAGAGTTAGCAGGATTGGCTAACCCATTGCCATTAGCAAAACCATTGATTGCGCCTAAATCCAAGCGGCCTTGGCTGAGTTGGACACTGCCCCCCAGATCAGGACTTAGGAGGGTATCCCTAATTACGAGTGTGCCATCTACTGCACCGCGATAGATATTGCCGGCATTCACTTGCAATTGTCGCAGGGAAGCAGTGAGGGGTGTTGCAGCATCTGGATCATCTGCGGCCAAGGGAGTCTGAATTGGCAGCACCCCTGTCATGGTAATTTGCCCTTGGCTAAAGCGACCTTGAATCCCATCCACCCGTAGGCGATCGCGATCGAAGCGCACCCGTGCACTGAGATTTGTCACTGGCTCCTCAAAGGCAGGAGTTTTAATAACCGCATCATCCAAACTAAGGAGGCCATTCACAATGGGAGCGTCCCATGTGCCCCGCAGTTGAGCTTGGAAAAGCCCCTTTCCTTGTTGCCATTGCACCTGATCCGTCAAGAGGTTGATGAAGGACAAGCCCTCATCCTTGACACTCACATCTAGGGCTAACTGCGGATCTACCACTGGTCGCGGATCAAGGGGATAGATCAAGGGAACTGAACCCGTCACCCTCAGGGG
>NZ_JACOMP010000219.1:0-4249 GCF_014466085.1 Thermosynechococcus sp. OHK43 | reverse complement strand
GCGGTGAGTAAGCCCAAGCAGGCACAGATTTTTAGGGGATAGCGTTCCTTGACTGCTCGAATAGCGCCGAGCACTTGCTCAAACACCTTCTCACTGGGCGATCGCCCGGAAATAACCAGGCAAAATGTACCGGCCTTGAGTTGGGCAGCGCGATCGGCGGCGGCAAGAATTTTTTCCTGCGAGAGCAGGGGATACTTTTCAATCTCAGCCGTCGAGATTTTGGACTGGGAGCAGTAGTGACAGTCTTCCGGACACAGACCACTTTGGGCATTCAGGAGATAGTGGAGCCGTACCCGATTGCCCCAGTAGTGGTAGCGGACACGATAGGCTGCCGCCAGTTGATTCAGGAGTTCCGTATCGGGGGCCTGGAGCACCGCTCGCGCTTGATCGCGGCTGAGGCACTCGTCGGCAAGGGCTAAATTGGCAAGGTGCTGCCAGTCAGTGGTCAATACAGTACTCATGGGGGTGCTCTTAACTACGAAGGGTAACAGCGTATTTTTCCACAAGGCTGTCGCGGATGCGCTGATGGAGTTCATTTACCTCAGCCTCGGTGAGGGTGCGATCGCTGGCGCGGTAGCTGAGGCGAAAGGCCAAACTGCGCTGCCCTTCGGGGACACCGCTGCCACTGTACTCATCAAAGAGTTCGACACTCTCCAGGAGAGAGTCGCGTCCCCCCGCTGCTTTCCAAATGGTGCGACTGAGTTCCGCCACCGTGAGAGCCGCCGGCGCAAAGAAGGCGAGGTCGCGATCGCTGGCGGGATAGGTGGAAAAGGGGTGAAAGATAATCTGCTGATAGCGTTCCTCAAGGCAACTCAGGAGGACCTCCAGGTCTAGTTCAAAAACATAAACGGCAGCGGGAAGCTCTAGGGCGGCGGCATACTGCGGGTGTAACTGGCCAAAGATACCGAGACGTTCTCCCTGCAAAGAGAGAACGGCTGTGCGCCCCGGATGTAGACGTTCATCGTGGCGATCGCTCTGATATTCCACAGGCAAACCAAACCGCTGAAAAACGCTCTCAAGCATCCCCTTGGCTTCATACCATGTGAGGGGCTGAGGCTGTTGCGAGCGGCGCACCCATTTACCCTGCCATGGATCACCACCGATGATCCCCCCAAGGCGATCGTTTTCCCAAAGACCCTCCTCATCTTGACCAAAAACACGGCCAATTTCAAAACCATTGAGGGGTGGATTCCCCTGTTCTTGGTTGTAGCGGAAGGCCTGCACTAGACCCGTAATTAGATCCGTCCGCAGTGCAGAAAACTCAGCAACTAGAGGATTCACAACCGTGACTTGATTCGGCTGCCCCCCCTTGACCCAGGAATAGTGCATTAATTCCGTCAGGCCCGCCCCGCGAAAGGCTGCCCGTACCTCCCGCAGGAGGGTGAGTTCTAGGGGCAATGCCCCCACCTCCGCCTGGGCTGGCAAGGTTTCCTCAAAGCGATCGTAGCCGTAGAGTCGCGCAATCTCCTCAATGAGATCCACCTCCCGCTCAATGTCACGGAAGCGGTAGGGGGGTACCGTTACCGACCACACGCCTAGCTCGTCCTCAAGGGTTTCTTGACGGCTGAGGTGAAAACCAAGGCGGCGGAGGAGCGCTTCAACGGTCTCTGCGTCCAAATAGGCGGGTTCATCGCTATCCTCTGCCTCAGCAACCACGGCCCCCAAGAGCCGATGCACCTGTTCCAGCCGCAGGGTGAGGGTACGTTCGAGGGGCGGCCGCCGATCCGCCAGGGTTGTGTAGGTCACTGTTCCTTGGGCAATTTCCCTTAGCAGGGCGATCGCTTCAGCGGTGGCTGCCTCTAGTTCTGCTGGGTTGACCCCCCGTTCATAGCGCGCTGAAGCTTCCGTGCGCAATCCCTGATCACGAGCCGATCGCCGGATCACCGGACTGGCAAAGAGGGCCGCCTCAAGAAAGACGTTCTGGGTTCCCAGGTGCACTTCGGTCTCTTCGCCGCCCATCACCCCTGCTAGGGCAACGGGCACGTCGCCGGCGGTAATCAGCAGATTCTCCAAACTGAGGCGGCGCTCCTCGCCATCCAAGGTTTTCAGGGTTTCGCCCGCCTTAGCAAAACGCACACCGACCCTGACCGGAGTTTGGGCAGCAACCCTTTGCAACCGATCCCAATCAAAGGCATGGAGAGGCTGCCCCCACTTCAGCAGGATGTAGTTAGTAATGTCCACCACATTGTTGATGGCTCGCAAACCCGCAGCCTCTAAACGTTGCTGGAGCCAAGGGGGTGAAGGGCCAATTTGAACATTAGTAATTAGCGTGCCACAGTAGGCAGGACAGGCCTGGGGGTCAGCGATCGCCAGTTGTACCGGTGCTTTACCGGACTTTTGGGGGGCGATCGTCTTTGGGGTTGGCAGCATCAGAGGCGCGCCGGTTAATGCCGCCACTTCACGGGCAATCCCCACCATACTTAGGGCATCGGCACGGTTGGCGGTGGAGCTGAGGTGCAAAATTACATCATCCAAGCCCAACAGCGGACGTACATCTTGGCCTACGGTTACTGCATCAGTGAAGGTGTGAATGCCCTCAGACTCCTTGGTTAGCCCCAATTCCGCAAGGGAGCAGATCATACCTTCGGACTTGACCCCCCGCAGTTTTGCTGGTCGAATTTTCAGATCAATTTTTGCCAGATATGCCCCCGGTAGGGCCACGGGTACATACAGGCCTGCTGCGGCATTGGGTGCCCCACAGACAATGGTGCGGGGTTCCCCTTGACCCACATCAACTTGGCAGACCCGTAATTTTTGGGCATCGGGATGGGGTTCACAGGCCAAAATACGCCCCACCACAACCCCTTCAGCCCATGCGCGCCGATCTTCAATTTCTTCGACTTCAAACCCTGCCATCGTCAGGCGATCGGCCAAAATCGCAACATCGAGATCAACCGCCACCAATTCCCGTAGCCAGCGAAGGGAAACCCGCATGGAATCCTCAAAACAACGTCATAGTTTGCCATTTTTCAGCCTACTCTCCTGTGATGGCATTGCACAAGTGCGAGTCGACAGGAAGCAAGGATTTCAGGAACGATCGCCGATGCCAAGGAGTAAGGCCATACTGGTCAAGGGCTTGGCGGTGTTCGGGGGTGCCGTAGCCCACATTGCGTTCCCAGCCATACTGGGGATAACGACGAGCCAAGCGGGCCATGAAGCGATCGCGCCGTACCTTGGCAATAATTGAGGCACAGGCAATACTATAGCTGCGGCGATCGCCCCCGATAATGGCCGTTACCCTTTCAAAGGGCGCTGTTTTTGTTAGTTTGCCGTCAATTAGGGCATGGTCCCAAGGAGCCACCCGCCCTAGGGCCCGCACCATCGCTCGATAGGTAGCTTGCAGAATATTCACCTGATCAATTTCCGCCACACTGGCACTGCCAATGCCAATGGCGATCGCTTGGTTATAAATCTGCCCAAAGAGGCGCGATCGCTGGCGAGCAGTCAACCGCTTGGAATCCCGTACCTCTGGAAGGGGGACACAGTCCACAGGCAAAATGACGGCTGCCGCCACCACTGGCCCTGCTAAGCAACCCCGCCCCACTTCATCCACACCGACGACGCGACAATAGCCCTGTTGCCAGTAGGCCTGCTCATAAATCAGGCTGAGGGGTTCCATGCCTAGTGACCAATCCCCACATAGCGAAAGCCCAGTGACTCTAGCCCCTTGCGATCTAAGAAATTGCGGCCATCAATGATCACCGGTTGGTGCATCACCTTGGCCAAGGCGCCATAATCCACCTCTTGGAATTGTGGCCAGTCGGTCACCAACACCAGAGCATCACAGCCATCAGCAAGGTGCAGTAGATCCGTTTCCACAATCACATGGGAGAGACCCGATCGCAGACCCGACTGGGACACAAGGGGGTCATAGGCTTTGACCTTAGCACCTAAGCGATGCAGTTCCTCAATCAGATTAAGGGCAGGGGCATCCCGCAAATCGTCGGTGTTGGGCTTAAAGGTTAACCCCAAAAGGCCAATGGTTTTACCCTTGAGGATCTTCAGCACCTGTTGCAGTTTTTCAATGACAATAAAGCGCTGCCGCTGGTTCACTTGAACCGCTGCTTTAAGCAACTGGGCATCGTAGCCGTAGTCTTCCGCCGTGTGGATGAGAGCCGAAACATCCTTGGGAAAACAGGAGCCCCCCCACCCTAAGCCCGCTTGCAGAAATTTCTCGCCAATACGGGAATCTAAACCAATTCCCTTGGCCACTTGAACCACATCTGCCCCCACGCGATCGCAAATATTG